>JAKBSX010000428.1 GCA_021844725.1 Actinomycetes bacterium
CAAGTGAGAATGCTAGAAATAAACTGCGGCCCCGCCAGGCTAGCTAGGGCCGCTTTGTCGATTTTTACTGTCTCATTTAGCTCTATCTGAGATCGAAATCCTACTTGTCGTACCCGTAGCGCCTTAGTTTCGCCTCGTAGAACTTCCAGCCCGACTCTGGACTGAACTTGCTTGTCCTAGGAACAAGCGCTTGATCTTCAGGAGGAATTGGTTTCAACGTAGCCCTTGCCTTAGCAACTTCCAGTGCTACTTTAGCCAGAGTGTTGACATTCAGTGCTGTCAGTAACGCCTCTTCCACATATGTCCCCACCACAGTTATCCCGTGTCCTTTAAGCACACAGGCACGATGATCACCCATTGTATCTAACATCTGGTCAGCTATTTCTTTGGAGGAAATCAAAATCGACCGCGAGAAAATTGGAATCCCTTCAGTAGCCAGCTGATTAGCTGAAATCCCGTATGACCCAAAAGCTGGAAGCAGATGCAAATTAGCCAGAGTGGCTGCCAATACTGCTGGAGGATGAGCATGCACCACAACGTTGACCCCTGCTCTGCGTCTCAAGGTCTCACCATGCAGCGGAAGCTCAACCGGTTTGATGTACCCACGGTCTTCTTCCCGTAAATTTCCAGAAAAATCGAATAGGCATATCTCTTCGGGCTGAGAGAAAAATAGTCCGCAGTCTTCAGGCCCTCGACTTCTAATCAACATTCGGTCCTCGCCGACACGCATTGAAATGTGCCCAAGGGTTCCTTCGACTATACCTTCCATTGCCATTACCCTGCATGCAAGAGATATTTTTTCTCTTTCTTGATAAAACTCTAAATCTTTTGCACTGGCGTCCACGACAACTACCTTTCTAAACGTTCAGATTTCCTGATGACAACTAGTTTGTATGTTCCCAGGAATGAGAATTATTTATCGAATCCAGATCGCTTAAGCTTGGCGAGGTAGTATCTCCATCCACCAAAATCATTGAACTTTCCACCAAGATCAGGAAGCATTTCAAAATCTTCTTTTGGAATAGCAACGGTCTTGCCTCCTGCCTGTGCAACTTCAAGCGTAATCTTTGCCAAAGTATTTATGTGAAGCGCTCGTAGCAGGGTCTGCTCCACGCTTTCGCCGGTTACTGTAATGCCGTGGCCTTTGAGAACACAAGCCTTATGGTTGCCGAGTGAAGCAAGCATTTCGCCAGCCAATTCCTTGGTCGAGATCAAAACCGACCGCTGATGTACTGGAATCCCCTCTGCAGCCAACTGGGCGGCGGGGATATTGAATGCCCCAAAACATGGCAGCAATTCCAGATCCGAGAGAGCCGCTACTAGGACTGCAGGTGGATGCGCATGAAGCACCACCTTGACTTCTGGACGATTTCTAAGAGTTTCGCCATGCAGCGGGAGTTCGCGTGGCCGCTCGAATCCGCGATCCTCCTCGGCGAGGTTGCCGTCAAAGTCAAATAAACAGACTTCCTCCGGTGTAGCTAAAAATAGTCCGCAGTCTTCAGGCCCACGGCTTCTTATCAGCATCCGATTATCGCCAACCCTCATGGAAATGTGGCCCAGGGTACCTTCAACGATACCTTCCATGCCCATGATTCGACATGCTGTTGCTATCTTCTGACGCTCCTCTAAAAAACCCAAATCTACGATCTGCGAAGTCATTTCATCTACCTTTCCGAGCACTGGCTATTCCAGTGACTTCAAAATCTCATTAGCTTTGGCAAAGGCTGAATTTGCAGCTGGGACTCCTGCGTATATACCGCACTGCATCAGGACTTCCATAATCTCCTCTTTGCTTAACCCATTTCCCAGGGCTGCCGGAATATGAAAAGAAAATTCGTTCAAGTGACCCATTGCCACGAGAACGGAAAGGGTTACAATGCTTCTGGATCTTCTATCCAAACCTGGACGGGTCCAAATCTCTCCCCACGCATATCTGGAGATAAAATCCTGAAAAGGAGATGTGAATGCAGTTTTATTTTCAATCGCCCTGCCAACATGCTCCGCTCCAAGAACTTCTGTCCTTACCTTCATCCCCCTTACCCTTTGTGAACCGATCAGGTGTTCAAGGGTGGCATCGACAAATCTATCCGGCTGTTCAATGTTCGCAAGATGAGATGCCCCTGGTATTACAACGAGCCCAGAATCTGGTATCTGCCCGAAGAGCTCCATCGCCACGGATGGGGGAGTGGCTGGATCTTCTGCCCCGGCGATAATCAGAGTAGGCGCTTGAATTTGGCTTAACTGATCTCTAAGGTCAGCATTGCCAAGTGCTTGGCATAGTGCCGCATATCCTTGACTGGTGCACGAAGAAAGCATGGTTTTAAGTAGAGATTTTGCTTTGGGATTACGACTGTCAACTTGCGGGGTGAACCACCTTCCGAGTAATGAATCATAAAGTGACGATGGCCCGTTTGCTGTAACAACGTCAGCCCTGGAAACCCAAAATTCTTTTGGTGCAAAGTTTGCAGACGTGCATGCGGCAACCACCCGATTTATCCTTTGCGCCGCATTGATTGCCAACCACATGGCAATCATCCCACCGAGTGACACTCCACAGACAGATGCAGACTCAATATCTAATGCATCTAATATTGACAGGGCGTCTTGACCGAGGTCGTCAATAGAGTAAGGTCCGTCCGGACTGGAAGTTCCACCGTGACCTCTCTGGTCATAACGTATTGTTAGAAAGTGACCAGAAAAATTATCAATTTGTCCGTCCCACATCTCAAGAGTGGTACTTAGTGAATTAATAAGCAGCAGCGCAGGCGCCTTTTCCGGGCCGTCAATCCGAACCCGAAACTTTACGCCATTTACTTCAATCTGCCTCTCCTGCATAATTAGTCCATGTTCCTGTCTCCGGAAGGTACCTTCCAGGTATTTTGAATTTCCTGCCAATGGTCCAAAGTCCGATCGATGAACTCCCTATAAGAGCCTAAATAGCTAAAAGGATCAAATAGCTCCTGCACTTGATCAGAATTGAAACTCTCTCTAAATGCCTCTACCTTTTGCAATTCATCTGACAGCGGGGTCCCATTCAGCGCACTTTGGATTGTGGCTTCACGAATAATATCATAAGCTTCAGTGCGTCCAAGGAGACGCGTCATTGCCTGAAGCACCCTCTCAGACATTACATTTCCGCGGCTAAGTTCGAGGTTATCTAACATTTTTGATTCGTTGACAAAAAGGTTATCCACCATTGTCAACGACCTGCTGACTGCACCACCGCAAAGCTGGAGAAGCTCCTGAATCGACTGCCATTCTGCCTGCCACTCTCCAGCACCCCGCTCGTTTTCCGCTATCAGACAACCATATAGTGTGACAAGCAACCCCTGCGCCCTTCTAAAGCCCGCGTTTACCACTATCGAACCTACAGGATTTACTTTCTGTGGCATGGCGGAGGACCCTCCGCCAGCTCCAAGGGATTCGGCAAGTTCCCCAATTTCCGCCTGGCTAGCAAGAGCAATATCGTTTGCCATTTTAGCCAAGGTTCCGTTAACCATCACAAGCGCGCTACCCAGTTCGACCATACGTTGGCGTTGTGAGTGCCAAGGAATGCGAGCGGGATTCAATCCCAGATCATCAGCCACAAGCATAACCACATCCGTACCAGCATTTTCAAATGCAGCCAGCGTTCCTCCAGCCCCACCTATTTGGACTGCCAGTCTTTCCGTATAGATCCTCTCCAGTCCCAAAGTCGAATCCAGAATCCCACTTAGCCAGACCGCTGATTTCAAACCAAAAGTATAGGGGAGTGCGTGCTGCATCAAAGTCCGGCCTACCATGATTGTGTCCCGGTGCCTTTCCGCCAAAGCGGCAAGATCCGAGCAGAGCTCGAAAAGTTTGTTCAGGATCACCTGAAGAGACTCTTTAGCAACCAGCATGGTGGCAGTGTCCAGAATATCCTGGCTGGTTGCCCCATAATGTATCCATGGCATTGCCTCTTTGGGGAGTTTTGCTGTCAGCATCCGCACTAGAGGTATAACCGGAGTTGCTGACGATCTCGCTGCGCGGCCCATTTCCGTGGGATCCAGGTTATGCGAACTA
>JAKBSX010000429.1 GCA_021844725.1 Actinomycetes bacterium
GGTTCTGGGGTATCCAGAGTCTCCGCCAAAGAAGTAGGGTCAGCAGGTAGACCTCAGCTGGCTCTCTGAGACCCGAGATCCTAATTCGATTGACTTCTCCGACCTCTCTCGAAATGCCGCTACTGCTGAGCTGCTACTATGTTAACAGGAAGGCGTTGCGGCAACTTCAAATTATTGCTACTACGTGTTGCTGCTGCACTGCTGCCAAATATGAAAAGCAGAGAGCAGCAGTGAAATAGAATACTAGAGTGGTTGCGCAAGAAACTACACTACGAAAAAACTACGTCGTGCACTACGACAGGGCCGAGACCTTTTTGAGTGGTAGTAGCGGGCAACTTGCGCTGGGTCGAACTACAGGAAAACTAGTAGTTAACTACATCCGTTTCCGGTGAGTTTTGTTAATCTGTCGGATATCATGGAACCCGAATACCAGGTCGAGCTCTCTGAAACCGTTGATCATCCTTTGAATTCAAATACAAGGTAGCCGGTACATCCCCAGTCCTCATCCTCGTGCTGACAGTTTTCTGGTCCAGATGCCCTCCCCGAAGCTAGACAAGAAGTGCGCCGTGAAGGATTGTGCAAACCATGCACTCTACAACAAGAAGTGCAGCTCTTCGAGAATCGATGGAAGCAACTGCATCAAGTATTCCTTCTAATTGATACACTCTCTGAACTGATTTGACTGCAGTTGCGTTTGCGAAAAGTGCTACGGGATGGGCCTCAGATGTGAGGCCTGCTCTGGTCCTGCCGAAGAGAATCCTCGTTTCATTCCTACGGAGCGAGCTGTTTTCGAGACCGCAATCCTCCCTCCCGATGCTCCATTTATTCGAATAATTGAAGAAGGACCCGCCGAAATTCAACCCACCAAGAAACCTAAAGGAGCTCAGCTTCGTCCGATGAAAGATTGGACTGATGAGGAGATGACAATCTTGGTCCGCTCCGTGAAAGCGAATATGGGCCACATGAAGACTGGTAATCTTTTCTGATACCGCTCTCTTTTGTTGATTTGAAATCTAGATAAATCTATGCAAATCAAGTGGTCTAAGATTCGTGAAGCTGTATATTCCGATCCTAATGGTCTTGGTCTTGAAGTGGAACAATATCAGTGGGAGGCCCTCAAGAACAATTACTCGAAGCGTGCGAAACAGCTTTATTCTTTTTCTCAGGATCCTAAATCTAATTGGAGTGCTGCCACTAGTGAGCCCAAAAAGTGGGAAGAGGAGATGCTAGATGGTATAGAGGAAGAAAATGAGCGTGCAGAGTTAGCTAACGAAAAATCTAAAAATTCTGTTAAGCTGCAGAAAACTCTTGAAGCTATCGAACGCGAAGCTGTAAGTGAGAAGTGCAACAACGAAGAGGAAAAGCAGGAAACAACCATGAAGAAAGGTTTTACTGTAGCTGCCAATCCTTACGAAAGTCTACAAAAAGTTGTGGAAAGCTTCAACGATCCTGCAGTTTCCGAAGCTCGACTTCTTGACGCCCGCGCTAACCTGTTGAAAGCTGAGGCAGAGGCCCAAAAAATTGCCCAGAGCATTGAAACTGAGAAAGAAAACTTACAGCTGAAGAGATTTGAAATCGAGAATGCTGCAGAATTGGCGAAAGCTAGAATGGAAATCGAAAAGAGAAATTCTGAGTCTAATGCTCAACTTGCTATGGCTTTCTTAGAGCTTGCTAAAAGTAAGAAAGAATGAATTTGTAATGAAAATTATGTAATCATTAAAATCATTTTATAAAAGAATGTATTCTTCTATAACAATATCGTCTTCGTAATTACAACGCTCTCGCCAATCATAATGTCTGGGACCTTGACTTAAATATCTTTCAAGAGTTGGAGGCAAGCAATGAAAATACTCTGAGGTTTGATTTCCATACAGGCAGCAAAGTACATTCGTCATTAAAAAAGAGAAAAGTATCATTTCACAAACAGGCATACTCCCTAGACGTAAGCCATTAGAGTAGTTAAGAGACTTAAAGTAGTTTTTAATCTCTTTATTACCCCATTCAATAGGCTCACGCACAGCACATAGACAAGCATTTTCCTGAATTTGTCGATTAGTAAGATTCCTCCCACTGTTCATAGTGTACATGAATTCACTACGCTGATAAGCACTATCACCGAACGCAGTATATTTGTGTTGAATATCAAGTTGAACATTCGCTAACTTTTCTTCGATCTTAGACATTCTTCGTAATCTAGAATCACTTCTTCTGCATGCTAGCGGTCCATAGACATCCAAGTGCATCCCATTAGGCAAGTTAACTGTTTGACATTTGAGGCCACTCATTTTTTTCCAACCTGTGTAGAACGCCCTCTGAAGTAGCGCTGATTTGCGTCTTGCATTGATGCCTCTAGTCAAAGCTCCAGCCATGAAGTTACAGATTCTAATAATAATGCAGTCAATAATGAAAGTTAGTTGATGTCTTCCAGAGTGATCAAGTCCTATCAGCACCTCGTCGTATTGAAATCCAAGGCTTTTGATCTTTAAATTGATTTTGGCATTGAACAAAGGAAAAGACGGCGCCCAAAATGGAATGTTGTCACCGATTAGATAGTACCAATTAAGCAAAATATACTTCAGAGTATGTGTAATGGCCCGGCTCCAGAAAGTGGTTTCATGACCAAACACATCCACAACGTCAACAAGTCTTCTGGGGAAAGTTACCCGATAAAGAGTCACAAGCCAAGCTTCTTCAGATGAAACACGAGCTCTATTAGAGAGTATGAATCCCTCAGCAGGCAGCTTTAAAGATAAAAATGCAAGCCGGCAGTCGTGCTTATTCCGGAATCGAGTGTTGTTCAGAATCCAGGAATCAGAGAAATCATCGAAGCCTCTATTGTAGTGCTGAATTTTAGAGAATCTTACATCGATAACCATGCTCTGGCAGAAACTCAGCATCAATGATCTCATGAATTTGGTGCACCGCTCTTCATTTTCCTCGGAAGACTGCTCTCGAATGGAATGATGGCGCTTCATTCCAACAACAGCGATCAGATGAGCCATTTCGAGAGCGTATTCACGGTCATTTGAGGTGAGAGCTGCAGTCCTCAAACGCTGAGGGAGCTCCGCCGCTGATTTCGTCTTCAATACCCATGTGGATGTCATCGATGGGTAGGTGTAGTGCCGGGGGCAGGGCTGTAGTTTTTCAAACTACGAGGCAGGGGTCCCCTGAGTGGGAGGCCGTAGTGTGAAAAATACAGACCTTCCCCCAACCCCCAGTTTTTTCGTAGTGCGGCCGTCTTTTTCGGCCTGCGCAACCACTCTACTCTGTGAACTTTTAAATCGATTAAGCTCACAAGTTAATAAATATTAACGAGCCTTTTCTTATTTGTAAAAGACAGAGAGCCGTGAAAGGAACTACCCGCCTACCCTATACCCACTACCCTATACCCACTGCCCGTTATCGGGCCCGACCATTCATAGGTCATAGCCGACTTATCTCTCATGACTTATAATAGGGGTGCATCAGTCAGTCTCTATCCGATGAGGGGCCAGAATAGCATCACCTTTGACTCGATATTGAGCTGAACTTCTTCATTCCATCGCTCCCATGTCCCGCATCTGTGTCAAGAATCTCAGTGACCGGATCGACGAGCAGCAACTCCGGTCTCACTTCGGATCTCGTGGTGAAATCACAGACTGTCGTTTAGTAAAGACGAAGTCTGGCAAAAGCCGTCACTTTGGGTTTATCGGCTTCAGGACCGAGGAGCAAGCGAATGATGCTATTCAATATTTCAATAACACGTATCTGCTTACCAATAAAATCAGTGTGGAGTTGGCTGATCGAGTAGGGAATGAAGAATCTCTTAAGAAAAGTCGTTCAAAATATTCTCAACAGAAGCTGAAGAAAATAACCAAGGAGAAGGAACGTGCTCATGAAGAAGTTGAGGGCCGCTCCCTCCTACCTGTTGGGAAACCAACGAAGTCAATTGATAAGAGGAAGCTGGACTTTCTGGAAGCCATGAAAGCCAGGCGGAATACAAGAGTTTGGACGAATGATGAAGGTGGGCGAAATAAACCGGAAGCTACAGCG
>JAKBSX010000430.1 GCA_021844725.1 Actinomycetes bacterium
ATCAGGTATGGACATCGATAGTGCCAACTTTTTCACAGTTTATTCCGATATCTTTTGTGAGTGTCGCGTGAAGCGAATACCATTTCAATTTGTGGTGCTTTCGCATTGTCGCTTGTTCATCTCGCCGCTGCAGAGTTGGTAAAAAGACAACTCTCATTTTTTAATATTTAAGTTGCTAGATTCATTGACCCTCATATATCCAAGCTCTTGATGCATTGGAGATCCCTGCAAGGAGGTCGTGTGTTGTGAGTAGCTCACGAAACCCTTCGGTGACCTCTTGAACTCGATCACCTCGAGGTAGTCGAACTCCCTGCTTTCAGGATATGACCCACTGCCCTGCCCATGCCAGGTACCTTCAAGCCTCTCTAAAAGCAACTCCGGGGAACATCTCTCAAAACCCCCAGCCCGTTCCGATCCCTACAATGCCATCCGTCTATCCACGTCAATGAATCTAGCAACTTAAATATTAAAAAATGAGAGTTGTCTTTTTGCCAACTCTGCCGGCACGCTGATGAACAAGCACCAACACGAAGCCGCCACAAACTGAAATGGTATTCGCTCCATGCGACACTAACAAAAGATACCGGTCCAAAGCTATGAAAAAGCTGGCGCCCTCCAATTCGAGACCTTATCCAACTGGCACCGCGTCACAATCTGGCCGTCAAACCCGCAGAGCGGCCCTTGTTCGACCAAAGCCAGGCTGGCGGTTAGTAGCCAAGCCGCTCAAGCGACTGCGCCTTGGACTGCCAACGCGGGTTCACCTTGACGAAAAGCTCCAGAAACGCCCCCTTGGGAAGCTGCTTCCTCACTTGAGTGCCCACCTCTTTGAGCACACCGCCTCCCTTGCCAATAACTATCGCCTTCTGGCTGGACCGCTCAACGTGAATCTCACATCGAATCCTGGGCCACTCCCACTCGGTTACTTTGCATGCGATCGAGTGAGGAAGCTCCTCTCTGGCTATGGCAAGCAGCTGTTCTCTCACCAACTCCGCAACCCACTCTGCATCGGAAATATCCGTCAATGTCGCCGGCGGATAGTACATTGGACCCTCAGAAATCCGGCTGAACAGTTCATCCAGAAGTTCCTTGACGCCAGCTCCGGACTGGGCGGATATGGGGAAATAGCTCGACTTGTCAAACTTGGCCAATATGCCCAGGTGGGCCAGGACTTTCTCTCCGGAAACCAAATCGATCTTGTTGACAACCACAATTGCGTTCTTGGGGGCCTTCTCGAGCGCCAGGGTATCCCCTTTGCCAATCTCCTGGCTGGCGTCGACCAGGACAAGGACTAAATCCACCTCGCTAATTGACTGATTGGCTGTGTCGTTTAGGCGCTGGCCCAGCAGAGACCTCGGCTTGTGCATGCCGGGTGTGTCCACAAAGACTATCTGGCCTCTCTTCTCGGTGAGAATTCCTCGGACCTGGCTTCTGGTGGTATTCGGCTTGTCGGAGACTATCGAGACTTTTTGCCCCATGATCGCATTGATGAGGGTGGACTTTCCGACGTTTGGACGCCCAATGATACTGACGAATCCTGATTTGAAATTAGTTGTCACGCTTCTTCGACCGGACCTTGCCCGAGACTGACCAGACGAACCCGGCCGATCCTTCTCCTGGTGACCTTCTCCGCCGTCAACCGGTAGTTACCAAGCTCCACATACTCGCCTTCCGCCGGCAGATGGCCGAGGAGGGACAGGAAAAGGCCTCCAACTGTGTCCCACTCCCCCTCAGGGAGTTCGATATCCAACTGCTCGTTCAACTCATCGAGGCTCTTGGATGCAACGATCAGGTACTCGCTGCCTGAAATCCTTTCGACATCAACAACGTCCTTGTCAAACTCGTCAGAAATATCTCCAACCAATTCCTCAATCAAATCTTCAAGCGTCACAAGACCAGATGTGCCGCCGTACTCATCGAAGATGATCGCTAGATGAAACCTCCCGGACTGCATTTCTCGCAAAAGGTCGGCCGCCGGCTTGGTTTCAGGCACATAGTGGGCCGCACGCACAAGACCTGCCACTTCTTGATTCGACTTTGACTCTCTATCGGCCCGCATCAAGTCCTTGGCCAATACAACTCCAACAACGTCATCGATCGTCTCTTTATACACAGGAATCCGGGAAAATCCCGCGTCGAGAGCGACTTGAAGCACCTCGTCAACCCGCATTGACTCCTCCACCGCCACCATGTCCGTCCGCGGCACCATAACCTCCCGGGCAACGGTGTCCCCAAAGGAGATAATGGCATGGATTAGTTCTCGCTCCTCGGTTTCAATGACCTCTTCCTCAAGTGCCGCATCCGCCATTGCCAAGAGCTCCTGTTCACTCACCGTTCCAAGCAGGGGGACCGATTTCCCCTTGACCAACATGTCAGTGATGCCGAGAATCACCTTAGAAAGTACCCGTATTGGGGGAAACCGCACTATAGCCCTTACCAGCGGCACCGAAAACAGAGCTGCCCGCTCCGGGTTTCTGACCGCCCAGTTCTTCGGAATGGCCTCGGCCAATAGAAAGATCACCACCACTTCGAACGCTGTGCTGACAGTCAATCCCAGAGCACCAAACAGGTGGCCAGCCAACGCACCCACCATGGTCGCTGCCACCAGCTGGGCGAATACCGCCACGAGTAAAACCGGATTAAGAAAACCGCTCTGGTTTTCCAGAAGTTTCAGGAGCAACGAGGCCCTTTTGGCCTTGATTTCCGACAAAGCCATGGCCTTGACCCTTGAAATCCGTGTCAGCGAAGTCTCGGCCACAGCCAACAGACTGGCCAGCAAAACCAGTAAAACTACGGCCACAATCATCAGAGTGTCATACCCTGTCCAGTGGTATGACGCTACGTTAGCGGTGACGGCGCCGAGATATTCTAAGGTCTGTTTAGGTATGTCATCCATAAAGTTCTAGATAGCCTCTGGTCTCGAACCCTTTTTGTAGTGGAGTTCAAGGAGTTCCTGCTCCCTTGCCTCCATGATTTCCGCTTCGTCATCAAGTTCGTGGTCCATCCCAAAAAGATGCAATATCCCATGGACAATTAGCAGCGCTATCTCGTCATCCAGGCTACCATCATGCGAGTTTGCGCCCGCATGCTCAACTGCGTTCCCATTTGCCACCTCTGGACATATGACCACGTCACCGAGTAGGAATGGTACGGAATACGAGTCCTGGCTGGAAGAGCGCTGCCCACCGGCTCCGGAGTCCGGCGACCTGCCTCCAGTATAGGGCTCGGTCTCAATTGGGAAAGAAAGCACATCGGTGGGACCGCTCTTTCCCATGAATCTCTCGTTCAGCCCGGCAATGGCGCTCTTGTCGACAAAGATCAGCGAAAACTCGGCGTCGCCCGAAACCTTCTGAGACTTCAGCACACTAAGCGAGAACCGCATCCAGCGATCCTCGTCCACAGGAAAAGAACTCTGCTCATTAGCAATGAAAACCTCGACACCCACTAAAGACTCCCTGGGCCAAAAGTGAATTTATAACACCGTGACGCGCAGAGAATGACCTCAGCCAATTGTGCCAACCCTTGCCCTCTGTTCCACGCTGACACCGGCACTCTCATAAGCCGCAACAATTTCCGACACAATCTTGTGGCGCACAACGTCTCTCTTGCCAAGCCGCACAAACGCCAGTTCCTCAATACCTGAAAGGATCTCCTCAAGTCCGACCAGACCCGATCTCCCTCCTGGCAGATCTATCTGCGTCACATCGCCGGTTACCACAGCCTTAGAGCCAAACCCGATTCTTGTCAGGAACATCTTCATCTGTTCAGGGGTGGTGTTTTGGGCCTCATCAAGGATAATGAACGAGTTGTTCAGAGTCCGTCCTCTCATGAAGGCAAGTGGAGCAACCTCGATATTGCCCCGCTCCATCAGTCTCAGGATCATCTCGGAATCCATCATGTCATGAAGGGCGTCATAAAGGGGTCTGAGATAAGGATCCACCTTGGCCATTAGATCGCCTGGAAGAAAGCCCAAACGCTCTCCCGCCTCAACCGCAGGCCTCGTGAGAATTATCCGGTCAACCTGTTTAGCCTGC
>JAKBSX010000431.1 GCA_021844725.1 Actinomycetes bacterium
AGTGGGCTTCGGCCGCTGCGTTCGGAGTGGATTTTACAACGAGGGGATGTCGAAGAAATAAGAACTGACACGGTTGAAATTCCGTTTGGCAAGAAGTCTCAAGATATGGGGTCGGCAACGTTGACCCATAAAGTGCTCAGGGGCAAGAGCGGCCAACGTCCAACTCAGCTTGAATATGCGCGCAAGGGTGAAATTACCCCGGAGATGGAATTTGTGGCACTGCGTGAAGGGGTGGAACCCTCTTTCGTATTACAGGAGATAAAAGAAGGTAGAGCCATCCTTCCAGCTAATATCAACCACCCCGAAAGTGAGCCGATGATCATTGGACGTAACTTTTTAGTAAAAGTTAACGCCAATATCGGTAATTCAGTTGTTTTCTCCGGTGTCGACGAGGAGGTCACCAAGCTTCGTCAAGCAGTGAAATATGGCGCAGATACCATCATGGATTTGTCCACAGGAAAAGATATAGCTGTCATCCGCGAAGCCTTAATAAGGAATTCTCCGGTACCGATGGGAACAGTTCCAATCTATGAGGCACTGGAAAAAGTAGGCGGTGCCGCTGAAGATCTTACCTGGGAGGCATTTGCCGAAACGATGATCTCTCAGGCTGAGCAAGGGGTTGACTACATGACTATTCATGCCGGGCTCCTGCTTGGCTACATTCCTCTTACTATTCCTCGGGTTACGGGAATTGTAAGCAGGGGAGGCTCCATTTTGGCAACCTGGTGTTTGGCGCATCACAAGGAGAACTTCCTGTATGAGCACTTTGACGAGGTCTGCGAAATTCTGGCAACCTACGACATCTCCATTTCACTGGGCGATGGACTGCGGCCAGGGTCAATTGCTGACGCCAATGATGAGGCCCAGTTTTCCGAGCTTCGCACTCTAGGCGAGCTAACCCGCAGGGCAAAGGCCTTGGGAGTCCAAGTTATGGTGGAGGGTCCGGGCCACGTACCCTTACACAAGATCAAAGAAAATGTTGACTTGCAGCAAGTGGTATGCGACGAGGCTCCTTTCTACACGCTGGGGCCACTTACCACTGACATTGCTCCAGGCTATGATCACATCACTTCCGCGATTGGAGCCGCGTTGATAGCCAGCCACGGCACTGCGATGCTTTGCTATGTGACGCCGAAAGAGCACTTGGGCCTGCCTGATCTTGAAGATGTAAAACAGGGAATGATTGCTTACAAGATTGCTGCCCATGCCGGAGATCTCGCCAAGGGCCATCCAACTGCATCTTTGTGGGATGACGCATTATCGCGGGCCAGATTTGATTTCCGCTGGGAGGATCAGTTCAATCTTGCGCTTGACCCTGAAACGGCCAGAAGCTTCCACGATGATACTCTTCCAGCCCCAGCTTCCAAGAAGGCACACTTCTGCTCAATGTGTGGACCAAAGTTCTGTTCTATGGCGTTGTCACAAAAGCTGAAGCAATCTTGGGATGATGAAGTTGTCGAAGCTATGGAGGAAAAGTCCAAGGAATTTGAGCAGATGGGTGGCTCGATCTACGTGGAAATATCCGGACGGAAGTAGTAGCGCCAGGGGTGAGATTGGTCCCACCAGTCTAATCCCTGGCTAAATTCAGATAATGACCTTTTCTGGCTGGACTTGATATTCAACCTGGTCATGCGGAAGTCCCAGTTGATTCCAGTTTGGCCTTAACTTCAAATCGCGCTAAGTTTTGGTTTTCTACGGCCGTTAAAGCAACCACTCCGCCCGCATCGCATAGATCATCGAGTCCCATATTAACAATGGCCAGGTCTGCAGGACTTGCTTCGATTTCAAGGTGCTGTACGCGAGTCTTCATAGACAGTTTTGATTCCGATTTAGCCTTTCTAACCGCAGTCAATAATTCAGCTACTAGCTCGAGGATCCTTTTATCTGCAGGATATTCACTGACTTCGCTAATGCCGAATAGTTGATCTGCGTTTTGGACTAGTTCCTTGCCCATCATTTCTGAACTTGGCCATATCTGAAGGTGCAGTGAGTCATCATTGAACCATGACCAGACTTCCTCGGAGACGAATGGCATAAACGGTGCGAACAGTCTCAGAAGCACACGTGTTGCTGATAACAACGATATACGCGCTGACATGGTTGCTGAAAGGTCGAAAGAACCTTTGAACGGGCCGAATTCCCTGACTTCCCCATAGGCACGAAGCTTTACCAGTTCCAGGTAATCATCGCAGAAGCTCCAGAAGAACTTTTCGGCCACCTCAAGTGCCTTTGTATGGTCATAAGTTTCCAAGGCTTTTGTAGCCTCGTCCACCACGTCAGATAGGTGCGCGAGCATCGACGCGTCGAGAGGGTGCAGGCTAACTGAATCGATAAAACCTGAGTTTTCGGGAGTAGGAAGGTTTGCAATAGCGAGGGCAAATTTAGAGGCATTTAAGAGCTTTATGGCCATCCTTCTGCCAATCTTTATTTGTCCTTCGTCCGCAGCTGTATCAACCCCGGGGCGTCCACTTGCTGCCCAGTATCGCAGTGCATCGGCACCGTGAGCTATAAGTAGTGGCATGGGAGTTACTACATTGCCTTTTGATTTTGACATTTTCTTTCGATCGGGATCTAGTACGAAACCAGAGATGACCGTATTTTCCCAAGGCAGGACTCCGTGCTCAAGATGTGACCTAAGGACGGTGTAAAAAAGCCAGGTCCGTATGATGTCCTGACCCTGAGGGCGTAAGTCCATTGGGAACAGCGTTTTGAAGCTTTCCTCATCGTCAAGCCAAAATGTAGCGATCTGAGGGGTAAGCGACGACGTTGCCCATGTGTCCATGACGTCAGGATCCCCGATAAATCCTCCCGGGATTCCCCTTTGCACTTCTGAATAACCAAATGGGACATCTTGGGAAGGGTCAACTGGAAGCAGGTCGATCGATGGAACTATTGGATCCGAATAGATTGGCTCGCCTGATTTATCTAATCTATACCAAACCGGAATGGGGATTCCGAAGAATCGCTGTCGGGAGATATTCCAGTCTGTGTTTAGTCCATCAACCCAGGTTTCGTACCGAATCCGCATATGTGACGGCACCCAGTTCAGTTGTTTTCCCAGCTCTATGAGCCGGTCCTTATGAGCTAGCGTCTTTATGAACCATTGTCTGGAAGCCACTACTTCAAGAGGTTTGTCACCTTTTTCATAAAATTTGACAGGGTGTTTGATTTTTCGGGGAGCTTCAACCAGATGTCCCTGCTTGTCTAAAAGGTCTACGATGATTTCCCTGGCAGTCCGCGCAGTTTTCCCCTGTAGCTGGATGTAATTGGCGATCGCAAGCTCGACATTGCGGGATTCCCAACCTGGTGATCCCCAGGAGATGTCTTGCAGTCGTCCGTTTCTGCCAAGAATGAGACGCAGGTCAAGACCTAGTTCTTTCCACCAGGTTACGTCGGTAAGATCACCAAAGGTACACACCATAGCTATACCCGAACCTTTTTCAGGATCGGCGAGATGGTGCGATACAATCGGCACCTTGACTCCAAAAAGTGGCGAATATACATAGGTGCCGAACAAGGGCTTGTAGCGCTCGTCTTCCGGGTTCGCTACAAGAGCGACAACTGCAGGTATAAGTTCGGGCCTGGTGGTTTCGATTACCACTTCTTTGTCATCGGTGTCTCGGTAAAAACGAATCTTATGAAACGCTCCCTCTATTTCCCGGTCTTCGAGTTCTGCTTGCGAAACTGCAGTTGCAAAATCGACGTCCCACAATGTAGGTGCTTCAGCGCTATAGACCTCGCCTTTTCCGATTAGTTTGAGGAATGCCGCTTGGGAGATTTTCTGAGCATGCGGTCCTACAGTCGTGTATGTAAGGTCCCAATCTACTGACAATCCAAGATGACGCCACAGATCTTCGAATGCCTTTTCGTCTTCGGCAGTAAGTCTTTGGCAGAGTTCTATAAAATTCTTTCTCGAAATGGGTATTTGATTTTTACCAGGACTTTGGGGAACCTCAAAATTGGGATCATACTGCAGCGTGGGATCGCATCTCACGCCAAAGTAGTTCTGTACTCGGCGTTCAGTT
>JAKBSX010000432.1 GCA_021844725.1 Actinomycetes bacterium
GATAGTTTGACTTCGTGGGTGACCTGTTCGACGGCTATGTGCGTCATGAGTTTTATGATGAGATGTTTCAGCCTGACGGGCTGCCGAGAGCTGGTTGGGAGAAGCTGACCAAAGCTTTGGAACGAACAACTATTTCTACGCTTAGAGAGCGGATCAAACTTTTTGAAAGCGGATTTCGTGAAAGAGGGATCACCTTCGCATTCGCTGGTCAGGAGCGAACCTTTCCTTTGGATCCAATTCCGAGAATTATTGAACTTACGGAGTGGGAGATTGTCTCACGTGGTGTTGCGCAGAGAGTAAAGGCGCTTGAGGCGTTTCTGCTAGATATCTACGAAGGGGACGCCGAGGTCGTTTCGGATGGTGTAGTACCGAATCGCGTGATAAGAAGTTCGACCCAAATGCTTCGAAAGGCATGGGGTATCACACCCGAAAATGGAGTAAGAATCCATGTTGCAGGCTTGGACCTGATAAGGGACGAGTCGGGTAAGTTTTGTGTTCTGGAAGACAACGTTCGGACGCCGTCGGGCATCTCATATGTCCTCGAAAATCGTCGGGCTATGTCTAGGGTCCTGCCGGAGCTTTTTGCTAGTTACTCGATACTCGGCGTGTCAGAATATCCGTCGAAGTTGTTGACGGCACTGCGTGCTGCTACTCCTAACACCTCTAGTGAACCCAACATCGTACTGCTCACTCCGGGAGTGTATAACTCGGCATATTTCGAGCACAGTTTCTTGGCCAGACAGATGGGTGTTCACCTTGTTGAGGGGCGAGACCTGGTATGTCGTGACAACTTTGTCTATATGAAGACGACATATGGCGAGGTGAAGGTCGACGTTATCTATCGCAGAGTCGACGATGACTTTCTGGACCAGGTGCAGTTCAGGCCGGACTCAATGCTCGGGGTTCCAGGTCTGCTCAATGCCGCTCGATCTGGGCGAGTTACAATTGCCAATGCGGTGGGCAATGGAGTCGCTGATGACAAGCTCACATACTGTTATGTTCCGGACTTAATCAAGTATTACCTGGGAGAGGAGGCTATTCTCCCCAACATCGATACATATAGGCTCTGGGAGCCTGAGCACCTTTCCCATGTCCTATCTCGACTGGACGAGATGGTCATCAAGCCCGTCGACGAGTCAGGAGGTAAAGGAGTAGTACTTGGACCCAAAGCTGGTAAGTCTGAACTTGACGAACTCAGGGTAAAGATAGCACAAAACCCCAGGAGCTTCGTTGCTCAGCGACTGGTACATTTTTCGGCTGCTCCAACCGCTACCGATGCTGGAATTGAGCCTCGCCATGTGGATCTTCGCCCCTTTGCGATCAATGAGGGCAACGGCGTCTATGTCTGTCCAGGTGGTCTGACTCGCGTTGCACTTCCTAAAGGTTCGATGATCGTGAACTCTTCGCAAGGTGGTGGCTCAAAGGATACCTGGGTCATCGAGCGGGGGATCCTCGCTGGATCGCTGGGCAAGAAGTACCAAATTGACCGAGTACAAGAGCCGAGTGAAATAGATGGAGCAGATCTCCGGGGGAGAAGGTCTGAATCAGAGGTGTCGAGGTGGTCTGTTGATCAGCAGCAACAGCAGTAGTTTTCACCTTTTTGGTTAGGAGTCGACTTGCTTTCGAGGTTAGCTGAATCGCTATTTTGGCTTGGACGATATCTTCAGCGCTCCGAGGACCTAGCCAGGATTCTTGATGTCCACATTCAGGATCTCAATGGAGCACCTTCGGAAAAGGAGTCTGCGTGGACCAGAGACATCAAAGCTATATTGTCGATGCCCGAAGATTTGGCAAATACCCCGACCGAACTGGTCTGGAGACTAACTCTTAATCTTTCAGATAGCTGCTCGGTATCCTACGCTTTGGATCAAGCTTGGGGTAATGCGAGATTTGTTAGGGACCTTATCCCATTAGAGCTCTGGGAGGCGCTAAACAGGACCCATTTTCAACTGGAGACTTGGCTTTTGGATATGGAGGACTTTTCGCCGCACACTTTTCTCGGTTGGGTAAAAGACAGGGCAGCGGTGGCGTCGGGGATTGGTGCTTCGACGATGATGAGGGACGAAGGTTGGCTCTTCTTTTCTTTGGGGCAGGCCCTAGAGAGGGCCGATCTAGCGCTTAGGCTCATCGAAGTTAAATCGTCGAGTCTGTGGCCCGATCCAGTAGTCTTGCTCCGGTGCTTTTCAGGGCATGAAGCTTTCTTACACGCCTACCGAAAGCCACCCACTCAATCAGCCGCTGTGCTCTTTCTTCTTAGGTCTAATGAATTCCCTCGATCGGTGATCAACTCGATGCGTCAGATTCGAAGGCACCTCGCAAAGCTTAGCCCTATGGATTCCGCTTCGACTGACCAGATGGGGGGATTAGCGGATCAATCTCCGGTACTAGCAGAGCTTGGGATTCTTGCATCAATACTCGAATTCTCCACCGATCGGGACCTGGTCAAAGGCAGGGCTGAGCGGCTGTTTAAGCTGCAACAATCGGTGCACGATGTGGCAGATTTAGTGACCTCGAAGTACTTTGTGACCGTCCTGGGCCAGAGGTCATATAACAAGCAGGTTGAATACTAGGAGCAAAGCGTGGCGATAAGGTTTTCCATTTCCCATCGTACAGAGTATCTTTATCCGGATTCGGTCTCGTCTTCTTACAACGAGGTGAGGATGATCCCGAGGCAGACTGAGTCGCAACGCGTTCTTACGAGTTCAATATCAATAACGCCTTTCGCTCCGGTGTACCAGTACGACGATTACTTTGGCACCAAAGTAGCAGCCTTCGATCTCCAGGGTTCCCACGAGTCACTAGTCATTAGTGCAAACTCGATAGTCGAAGTTGAGAGGATACCAAGTTCAGCCGGTCGCCTGACACGACTAGAGCTTTCAGAGGATGGCGTACGGGACATGTTTTTTGAGTACCTGACTGAGACCCCTTTGACGTCGATCTCGCAGGAAATCCGCCCGGCAGCAGAGGCTATAACCAGCGGTTTGGATCCCGAGGAAGCTATTTTTGCCTGTGTGAGTTGGATTAACGAGAGGATGGAGTTTGAAGGCGGTGTGACTCGAGCAAATACCACCGCGATCGAAGCATTGGAGATCGGCAAGGGAGTTTGTCAGGATTTCAGTCATCTTTGCCTAGCGATGCTTCGATCCGTGGGAATTCCTTCCCGCTACGTATCCGGCTACCTATTTCCGCTTAGCGAGTCCGAGAGGGGTTTATTCGCTGAGGGCCAGAGCCACGCCTGGGTCGAGGCATGGATTGGTGGATGGCGTGGATTCGATCCGGCTAATGGGCTCCTTGAACTCGATGACCGCTATATCACGGTAGGGAAGGGCAGGGACTATTTGGATGTAGCTCCCCTACTTGGCATCTATACCGGCACCGTTTCGGCTCCGCCGAAGGTCTCGGTAGCGATGTCGATCCTCTGAGGTCGACAGGCTGTGTCAGCATGGATCGTAGCGTCAGTTGCGCCCCAGATGAAGGCCAGTTGGAACCTGAAAGTGATCGACGTCGATGATAATCGCTGCCCTCGATCGGAACTGCTCGCGGATCGCCCAATGCGGCCTTATCCATGCTTCGCAAGATGAGCCTCGCACTGGCCTGGTCGATAGAACTAGCGAATTTCAGCTTGGATATCTGGAACCGCTCTTGCAAAGCCACCTCATTTAGCTGAATCGTTCGCCCGCCAGTTGGCCGACAGTGTTCCAGAGCAACCCAGCTAGCCAGGAGAAAATAGCCGCAATCCCAGCCGGATCCACGACTATCTCGTCGGCTGGTGCTTAGGAAATATGACCAGTTTTCGGAGCGGACGCGACTTTGGGTGGCGGGAGATCGCAGCTTCATCTCAAGGGTGCAATCATTATTCGGCCTGCGACACTTCGAGATTGTCACATCTATGACGGTCTCGAAGTGTCAATCGCTGCAAGCGGCGATTATGCGGTTTTTCTCCTGCCCGGCATTACTGAGATAATTGGCATTTTTAGGGGTCCGCCATGACATAATCCCTGGTCAGAGCGGTTTGGGTTC
>JAKBSX010000433.1 GCA_021844725.1 Actinomycetes bacterium
GACCGTATGCAATATGAGCATCGAAGGTGGTGCACGAGCTGGAATGGTGGCACCCGACGATACGACATTTGCATACCTAGAAGGTAGGGACTATGTTGCGTCGGGTAAAGCCTGGGAAGAGGCTCTCGACCACTGGCGGACCCTTGCAAGTGATGAAGGAGCCATCTTTGATAAAGAGGTCGTGATCACCACGAACGAGCTTGTACCCTATGTCACTTGGGGAACTAATCCGGCTCAGGTAGCGCCTATCTATGGAGAGATTCCAGATCCCGACTCCTTCGCAGATGCTGGGGAACGCGAAGCTGCTGCAAGGGCCTTGGCATATATGGGGCTAACGCCTGGAACTTTAGTACAAGATATACCGATTGATACGGTTTTTATTGGTTCATGCACCAACTCTCGAATTGAAGACCTGAGAGTGGCAGCGGCAGTCTTGGACGGTCACCAAGTACATAATGGACTGCGAGCCCTTGTAGTTCCTGGATCGTTTCGGGTGAAGGCTCAAGCTGAAGCCGAAGGACTAGACAAAGTTTTCATCGCTGCAGGATTTGAGTGGCGCCAACCTGGTTGTTCAATGTGCCTAGCGATGAACCCAGATAAGCTCAGTGTTGGCGAGAGATGTGCATCAACATCGAATCGCAATTTCGAAGGGCGCCAAGGGCGCGGTGGACGAACGCACTTGGTATCGCCCGCTGTTGCTGCAGCTTCAGCAATTGCAGGGCACTTTGCGAGTCCTGAGAATTTGGACTGATGCATATGAGATTTAGCGTAAAAGTGAGCGCAAAGGTGTGCGTGGATGAGATTGCGAGTACGAATGTGGATGTGAGCCAGAGCCTGGAGGTGCAAGCGACCGTATGAAACCAATAAAGATAATTACCGGTCGGGCAGTGCCACTAGAGCGCTCCGATGTAGATACTGATCAAATTATCCCCTCGGATTGGCTAAAGCGTGTCGAGCGGACAGGTTTTGGCGCTGGACTCTTTGCAGAGTGGCGCGACGACCGAAATTTTGTCTTGAACAATCCTGAATACGTCGGTGCCAACATCCTTATAGCAGGAAATAATTTTGGTACCGGATCGTCTCGCGAGCATGCAGTGTGGGCGCTTACTGACTACGGATTTGAAGCAGTTGTATCTTCTAAGTTTGCTGACATCTTTCGTAATAACTGCACCAAACAAGGGCTATTGCCCGTTGAAGTAACCCCGGAGATAGACCGTGAACTTCTCGAAGCGATAAAGGCTGACCCGGCTTTAGAAGTGACTATTGACGTGGAAAAAAAGTTGCTCGAAGTCCCGGCTGTAGGAATCTCTACATCATTCCCCCTTGATGATTTTACGAAGGAAAGGCTATTGAACGGCTGGGATGACATCGGACTTTCTCTTCGCTACGAAGGTGAAATTTTACAGTTCGAAGGTAAGCGTCCGAACTGGTTACCCTCAACGGGAGCTAAAGTTAATGTCGAGACTGGATAAGACATGTCGACGACGTTGCGGATGACAGTACAGGTTGAGGCAAGTTTCGCGTAACATGACTTGGGGCCGCTATTCCAGAGATATACCACGGCTTTATGCCTCTAAGTTATCTAGCGTGAAGTCCAAATGTTGTCAGTTAGTGCGAACATCTGCTGTCTTGGTATGTTGGGGTCTTGGCCTGTTTCGATATGCATTCCACTAGCCCGATGAAACCTCTATTCCGAACGAATGTCTTATTGTGATCTTCGCTGCTCTCACACCACTCAAAGTGCTTGACGATGTAGGTCTCGGACTCAAAGAAGGCTTTTTCATGTTCTGGGATACCGTTTGGGCAATGATACTTGGATTCACGTTGTCGGGGATCGTACAAGCATTCGCGTCGAGAGCATCCATGCAAAAAAAGCTTGGAAATCATCGAGCACCTGCGGTCATGCGTGCATCTGGCTTTGGTGCAGTCTCCTCATCGTGCTCATATGCAGCATCGGCAATGGCCAAATCTCTATTCGTAAAAGGAGCGGACTTCGTTTCCTCAATGATATTTATGTTTTCCTCTACAAACTTAGTCATCGAACTTGGAATAGTTATCATAGTTTTAATTGGCTGGCAGTTTGCTATTGCTGAATTTGTCGGTGGAACAATCATGATCGTCCTACTTGCCCTTTTGGGTGGCCTATTTTTTACCACCAAGACGATGGATTCCACGCGGACTCGGCTCAATAGGCAAAGAAAAGCGTCAAAAACAGACGAGGAGAATATAGATGCTAGCGATCTAGAGGAGCAATCCACAGGTGAACCGTGGTCGAAGAAACTACGCTCCAAGCCAAGATGGGCAGACGCCGCAAGCTACACGATAGCGGATCTAACGATGTTGCGTCGAGAGATATTTATTGGGTTCATAGTTGCTGGATTCCTAGCCGCACTCGTGCCAAGCGGACTCTGGAACGCCGTCTTTATCCACGGTCATGGATGGTGGACAACAATTGAAAACGCAGCGGTTGGACCTTTCATCGCACTAATCAGTTTCGTATGTTCGATAGGTAACATCCCGCTTGCGGCAGCTCTTTGGAAAGGCGGAATTAGTTTCGGTGGTGTAGTCAGCTTTATATTTGCCGACCTTATCTCGCTTCCCTTGGTTCTGATCTACCGTAAATTCTATGGTGGACGTATTGCACTAAGGCTACTAGGTGTGTTTTGGATACTGATGGCAGCAGCGGGATTCGTAACTGACCTAATATTTCATGCCCTAGGGCTAATTCCAACAGTCAGACCGACTCATTTAGTTCCAGAACATATTTCGTTCAACTACACCACAGTTTTGAATATCGTATTCTTGGCAATATTCATTGGACTCTATTGGATGCATCGACAACGGGGGGGACTTAGTGTTGATACAGGACGCTCAATCGACCCAGTTTGTGGAATGCAGGTCGAACGAAGCCATGCCCCAGCAAACGTTAGACATAGTCATAATCATTATTTCTTTTGCTCTGATCGTTGCGCCGAACGATTCAAGGAAGACCCTGAACGCTTCGTATCTGAGACGATTATAGATGAACATAAAACCGCGACCGATGGGCCGTCGACTTAACGCTAAATACTCTAGACTTTGATTGAATTTCGAAATGATTTGCACGATTTAGATCTTCCATCTGAGCACCCCTCTCCCTTCATTCATTGATGACATCTAAACTGCCTACCACTCTGCAGTCCTATTTGGCCATTGCTAAACAAACATGTCGGGCAACTGATCGAGAACTTCAATGCAGGCCAAAGAATCCATCATCACAGTGACATGGCCAGCTTCAAAAAAAGTCACGATACCTGACTTGAGGTTCAGCGCCGAACAGGAGTTGGTAATGGGTTCTAACAGCCAATGCCTTCCACTAGCCAAAGACAGTGTGCGATCTTTAGAAATGCAGCTTACTTAATCGCTGTGCTCTGCGATCCACATCAGTGTTCGCTCTAACTGCTCGTCGGACATACCTTGAATCTGATGACCCAGACTCGCTAACTTGGTCGGGTCGGCCAGTCCTTAACGGTCGAAGTGCACTAGCAAGATTATACGGGCGTACAGGTGTGCAGGCGTGCAGGACTCTCGTCGTTGAGACTACGCCTACGCTGGTTATTGGCAAGGTCTTCAAGTCAATTAGCGCATTCTTGTTCAATAACACCCAAGAGGAGTGTTTCGTTGGAACCACCAACGCAGTTGATCATTTTGTTGTTCAACTCGGGCCAAGTTGGTATGGAGAATGAGGATCATAGATCCACGAGTTCACGTCGACAGTAGAGTTCCATCTAGCTCATCTATTTCACTCGGAACCTTGGGTCTTGTGTTAGCGATTTTCGATGGTGAACAGGTACATTTTCGAAGGCTTTGATCAGTCCTTCAAGTCCTAGATCAGCGTTATAACCCTTAGCTATTGCTATAAGGATTATAAAACGAGTTACACGCTCTACGACCACCATTAGGGCGAAGCGGTTATGTGTTTAGACTATATGGTCAGCTTCTAAGGGAACGAGTTCTTCTCGATTGTTTACTTGCT
>JAKBSX010000434.1 GCA_021844725.1 Actinomycetes bacterium
AACGTATTGAGAGGTCGATTGGAGATTGAGATTGTGATCGTAGGGGCAATGGGGGTCAGTTAAGGGAGTTTTGTTTTATGTCAAAGTTTGATTTACGCGAATGGCTCAACGCAGCAACTAAGGATCAGCAGGTTGAGGAGATATTTGGGGCTGATGCGGTGCTGGAAATTGGTGCTGCTAGTCAGCTCAACTACAGGCGTAAGAGTCCAAAGGCCCTTTTGTTCGATCGAATCGTTGGGCATGAAGCTGGGAGACGAGTTCTGACTGGAAGTGTTTCTAATCCTAGATTAATGGGAATGACTCTTGGATTAGGAGGAAATCTTTCCGATCTCGAGTTGGTGGAACAACTAAGAGGAAAGCCACACCAGTGGGCATCCTCGGCATCTGAATTTGCAGCAGTTGAAGTAAAAGATGGCCCAATTTTTGAGAACATTGTAGCAAAGGAAGACATCAATTTTCTTGAGTTTCCTTCTCCACTATGGCATGAACTTGACGGAGGACCATACATTGGGACTGGTTGCGCGGTAATTACTGTAGATCCAGATTCTGGAGTTTTGAATATGGGGGCCTATCGAATCCAAGTTCAGGATGACGGAGCTTCAGTAAGCATTAATATCGAGTCGGGTAAACATGGATCCCAGCACGTAAGGAAATGGTTTGAGAAAGAGGGACGTGCGCCAATTGCCGCGACCCTTGGTCAGCACCCTGTATTCCTTATAGTTGCTGGCACTGAAGTTCCATTTGGTATATCGGAGATGGACTACGCTGGTGCTATCCTTGGGGAGCCGCTTACATTTGTGCGCGGGCCCGATACTGGACTGCCAATCCCAGCGGAAAGCGAGATTGCATTCGAGGGATGGCTTTATCCAGATCGAAAGCGCCCCGAAGGACCATTTGGAGAATGGACTGGTTATTACTCGGGCGGAATAGCTCCAGTGCTTACAGCTGAAGTGACGGGATTGTTTCATCGAAATAACCCTATCAATTTGGGTGCGCCTCCGGGTAAACCACCTCATGATTATTCCTATATGCGCTCGGTAATGAAGTCCGCTATGGCGACCGACGGTCTGATAAGTAGTGGACTTGCTGGGGTTCGTGGGGTTTGGTGTCACGAAGTAGGCGGGGGTCGGTCAATAATTGCAGTGGCAATCGAGCAGAGATATGCTGGTCATTCGCGCCAGGCCGGTTATCTGGCAGCTCAGCATCCAGTAACTGCTTATATGAACCGTTTCGTGATAGCAGTTGATGACGATATAAATCCAAGGGACTTAGACGAGGTGATGTGGGCTGTGTCTACACGCTGTGATCCTCAACGAGATATCGAGGTAATGCGATACAGCTGGGGAAGTCGAGTCGATCCACTTGGCTTGCCGGGACAACCTGCCTATAATTCCCGGGTTCTAATCGATGCCTGCAGACCATTCGAGAGAATTGATAGTTTTCCAATAGTTGCGGAGTCAAGTAGCGATATTCTTCGCAGGGTTGCAGAAAAATGGCCTGGGTTAACTCAGTGATGACGAACTCATCCAGCATCTACCATAGGCAATTTGGTTTAACCTTCGCTATGGCAACTAGATATCGCATTAAGAGTTGTGGCATCTTTATTTTGGAAGAATACAGCTGGTAGAAAAAGGCGACATGAGCGAAGCATATGGCGAGGTTAAAAATCCAGATACTAGTCCTGTCAGCGATGATGCGCAGCGTAAATCAGCTGAGCATGATATAGAAGTGCGACGCGGTGGACTTGAGATTTCACATAGCAAGCCATTTGACCCGTCAATAGTTGATAGGGATCGGCGGGAGTTGATGCTGCTCAGCATACGTGATGCGGGAGATAGGGCACCACTTGCCCAAGAGATTTTTGATGAGATTGCAATTGAAATTGTTGAAGGAAGACTCCGGCCTGGGGATGTACTGAATTCTGTGGAATTGGCACAAAGGTTTGGAACCAGTCGGACCCCAGTGCGTGAGGCGCTTGTTGAACTTGAAAGACAAGGAATAGTTGTTGTTCCGCCTCGGCGGCGGCCCTATATAGCCCAGCTTACATTGAAGCAGATTAAAGATGTCTACGACATTAGATCTGCTTTGAATGCATTGGTGAGCGAATTGATCGTTGAGAGACTTGATCAGAGTGGGCTTAGAGAGCTTTGGGATTGGTATTACGCACTTGAGGAAGATGTTGCTAATGGTGAAGTTGACCGGTATTTCTGGCACAATGTCGGTTTCCGTTTGGTCGAGGCTCGCCTATCGGTAAATGATGACCTTCAGCGGATACTTGGAACTTTGGGGCTTAGAACTTTACAATTCCGCCATCTGAGTCTGTCGCTGCCAGGAAGGCTTCAGCGATCTCTGGATGATCACAAAAGGTTGTTGGTTGCTTATGAAGAGAAGGACGCTCAGTCGGCTATAGCTGCGACGAGGTCTCTAATCATGCTTGGTTACAGGGCAATTGAGCGTTCTGGATTGGTGTCAGCTAGCTACGGGAATATGGAGGAGAATGAATGACCGGTGAATTCGATAAGAAATTGTTTGGCAGTGCAGTTGACGTTCATGGTCACCTGGTGTCTGAATACCTGGTTGACGATCTGAACGCACTTGAGAGACTTGGCCTCGCTGCTGAAATTACGGAAGGCGATTTTTTTCTAAAGCATGGAGGAGACAGGTTGGGCCCAATACGTCCAGGCATGTCAAAATGGTCCAAGAGACTTGAGTGGATGGATGCCAAAGGCATAGCCAAGCAATGGGTCTCGCCCTGGATGGATCTCTTTACCTGGACCTGCTTTAGCGATAGTGAGGTATTAGAGTGGTACCGGTTGATTAATGAGTCAATATCGAGGTCGGCGGCAATGTCCGGTGGGAGGCTGCTGGCGCTGGGTGCGGTTCATTTAGGTGACAGTGAGCATGCGGTCCATGATATTCAGCTGCAAGTGGGGGAATTGGGCTGGGCTGGGTTAATGCTCAATACTCACCCAGGAGAAGTCGATTCTTTGGGGAGTCCTGAGCTCTTTCAATTTTGGGCAGCCGTAGAGAAAATGGGGCTGCCTGTTTTGCTTCATCCGCCGTCTAACGGTCCTTCATGTCATATCACTCCCAACTTGCTACAGAATATAACTGGCAGATTGGTGGACACCACAATGTTGATGACTGATCTGATTTTGTCAGGATTTATAGAGCGCTTTCCTGATCTAAAATTGATTGTTGTCCATGGTGGAGGTCTTATTCCATATCAGTCATTTCGACTTGATGGACTCAGTAGGGCTGGGCTGATGCCTCATGGTTCAACCGGTCGGCCAGTCTCACAAGACCTTGGTAAGTTTTACTATGACACAGTTGCGCTGGATCCCCTGAGCATTGAATTATTAGTCAGGCGGGTAGGAGTAGAGCGCGTTTTGCTTGGAAGCGATGCTCCGTTTCCAATTGCGGATCCCGATCCGGTAAAAACCCTCCTGGATGCGGCGTTGTCGCCTGAGGATTTGTCTGATATTTGTTGTAACAACGCCGCAAGACTCCTTAGTTCAGGTGATTCTGCCCATGGCTAAATTTCAAATTTCCACTAATAGAGCGACTGTCGATATACCACAGGGCAGGATTTCATATTTTCGCCACGGCGAGGGTTCGCCACTGGTGCTGTTGCATTCGTTGGCGCTAAGTGCAGATATGTGGTTACCGGTGATCGAGGATTTTACCCGCTACTTTGAGGTGATTGCGCTCGATCTAAGGGGCCACGGAATGAGCACCTACGATGGAAACGATTTCAGCGTCGAGGATATGGCAGACGATCTTAAATGGTTCCTAGATTCACTGAATTTAGCCAAGGTTCATCTACTAGGAATGTCTATGGGTGGATGCGTTGCTATCAGCTTCGCGTCCAGGTATCCAGAGTATGTGGATCGTTTAGTTTTATGTGACACTACGGCATACTATGGTGACGACGCAGTACAGGCTTGGAAGGGCCGTGCATTAACGGCGTTGTCGAAGCCCCGAGTCATGCAAATTCCTTTTCAATCAGATCA
>JAKBSX010000435.1 GCA_021844725.1 Actinomycetes bacterium
TACTTCGATCTTATATAGATCGAAAAAGGTAGGATGGCTGAACATTGATACGTCTTACTACCCAGGTTGGAGCCTAGATGGTGTTGACGGAGCGCAAAGTGTATTTGGAACGATGGTTTTCAAAGTCAATTCCGCCCACGGGACTATATTATTTTTGTTTTGGGGCAGAGTTCTTCTGGGCTATGTCCTTTCCGGTGTAGTCTTCTTGGGTCTGTGCGAAAAAGCATTTAGCGAATGGTTTAGTAATAAAGGTTCATGAGGTGCGCGGGGAAGAATCTGAGCAAGACCCGAAAAGTCGGTATTCCTGAGCAGTTCGATACTACTGGATGCGTAAATAACTTTAAGATCCTCCTGGTGATCTACCCAACTCATAGATCCAGTTGAAGCGGTCTTGAAGATAACCAGGAACTGCACTCCAATGGGAGCAAGAAGTTTCCCGAAATGGTCTGTCCTATACTCGTTATGGGTCAGCCAAACGATGTAAGCTGAACGCTGAGAAGTGGAAGTTGTATATAAGGGACCAACCTGCAAATTATCACCTGATATGACGTCGGTAGTTAGAAATCCTGGACTAGGGTTTGCAATTATCCGGTTTTGCGTAAATGGAAATGATAGGTAAAGATGCCACGGTAAAACGAGGGTCTTACCATTTGCACCCTTGATTTTTCTTGCAACGGTTGCCCACGCGCTTGGCAATTTACTTGTTTGAATTTGATTGTGGATTCCCCAGAAAATGACTGGGTTGTAGGCAACCTCTAACACTACTCCAACTGCAATTACGACAGCAGCCAGACTTTTCGAGGCTTGCTGTGTCGAAATACTAGCCAATCCTTCGCCCAGCAAAATTGATATTGCTGTTGCTAAAACGGCTGAAAATTTCTCTGGCTCTCTCATCATAGAAAACCCTGGGAGGTGCTGATACAAGACGCTGAATATTGATCCAGCCGGTCCTTGCGAGCCTAGAGATAGCACATATGCCGCAACAAATGAAACGGCAACAAGGAGGGCCAATTTCTTGTCATTTCTATTCCAAAGTATTTTCAACCCGTAAATGGATATTAGGAGTATCGCAATCAGAAGTATGGGCCAGCCTGATACCAAGTTCTTAGAGGTTTCTGGCATCG
Source organism: Actinomycetes bacterium (assembly GCA_021844725.1). The sequence continues at coordinate 1,125 of JAKBSX010000435.1, forward strand.
GACGCCAAAAACCGTACAGACCTAACACGTTAGCAAACAAACCCAAGTGTGGATCTCCGCGGGTGGAAAACACTTTTAGCAAAGTTCGGTTGTCGGCCGGATTGACAGGCAGCGAGTGTCCTAGTAATGGAACAACCAGATAGATATTGAGCAGTAGGAGGAGTATCAGAACAAGGGGAATTTGTTTTCTGATGGAGGAATCCCTACTCCCTAGAATCATCCCAATGAATACGATCAGGCCACCGATCCAGGCGTAATGGACGTCGATCGAGATCATTAACGTCAATAGAAGCGCAATGTGGGTGATGGTTTTCACGTCTCTATTAGCCCATTTGTTCACCGCCATGTAGAGAACGGGAAGCAGCAGATATCCGTACAGAACTCCGAGCTGTCCTGAGTAGAGGCGTTCCACAACAAATGGATTAATTGAAAAGAACAGTCCCGCAACAAGCTTTGCAATCAGGTTTTCCCCTACTGCATGAGCAATGGATATGCACGCAAGGGGGAAAAATATGAAAATCGGTATCCAGGTAGCAGACGAGCCAAACAGATGGGCCAATACTCCAGCGCCGATGCCCAACAAGAATGTGGCGTTGATCCCGCCTTGGAGCCCATATAAAGATGACCCAATTATTGGGGTGTGCGGACCGACGACCCAGTCTAGAAGGAGGAGATAGCCCCCCTTGAAGAAAGGAAGACAAATAGCGAAGGCAATAAGAAGTCCAAGAATAAGTGGAGCAACTTTGACAAGTAGTCTTCGTTGTACTTCTCCGGGGTGACTTTTCGTTTTCAGCTCTTCGTAGCCTCCAAAGAATATGGAACGCCCATTCATCTCTTAAACTTGCCCGATGAAGTGTATTTATTCACACTTACGATCTGCTGGAATACCCATATTTTACCACGGCACCGGGTGCGTTTGGTCCTGTTGCACTCAGAATTGAACACGGGATTCACTCTGAGGTTGGCCCAGGAAAAGTAGACACATTCCCAAGACCGCTTGAACGGCTTTCGATAACGATAGCTCATAGTTGATCGGTGATACGTTCCCGATCTTTGAGTGTCGGCGTTGTCATAGAAGTCCATGTAGCCAGAGATCACATGCTGAAGATCTTCCAAATCGGTGAATGTGTGGCGGTAGAAGTACTCGTGCTTGAAGATCGACCTGAATGATTCTGCGGTGGCATGATCGAAACATGACCCCGTTCTTCCCATAGATCTTCGAATGCCGGCGGTCTCGCACGGGGACCAGGCCACAGGCCATCGATCGAATGAGAGTGCAGGCAGAGTCAAATCCACCCAAAACCGACCAGCCAACTCCTATCTCAAGGGCGCTCTTGGTATAGCTCGAGCATTCTGAGCAAGCAGAGGCCCAACATGCAGATTATGATGTGGGCTTTGATGCGACTCTTTGTCAATGGCCGCGAATAATTGCCCAGATATGGACAAGAAATGGGACATGGCACGGCCACCAATGTGGGACAGTGGGCGGCCATGCAGAATCCCAGGGCATTCATCATCCCAGGGGCGTCACCCGCCACGTTGACCAATCGTTTGGGGAGCCAGCCAATACCAACTCAATTGCGTACCTTTGCGCCCGACAACGAAATAGCTCCAAAAAAGAAACCTCTGGAAAAGGTGGAAAGAACACAAACTACCTTCAGCTCAGCTATAGCCAGCTACTTCCCTAATCATGCCCTCTAGTTGGGGATATATAACATCTGGCAAAAAAGGGCTCAACCCACTGCCCGGTTGAGAAGGAGAAAAACCTCTTACAAGTTGAAAAATCTTTGTACAAAAGTCGTCGACGTCATTCACCAAAAATCCGTTTACGCCATCGATAATAATATCCTGTGGCCCGGGAATATCAAATGAAATGACAGGAATGCTCAAACTTATTGCTTCAATTATCGTATATCCAAACGTTTCCCACTTGCTGGTACTAACAAACAAGTCGGCGCAAGCCAATGCGGTTGCAATATCCGCACTTGAAACCCATCCAAAATATTCGACATCGTCACCAGATTCCGAAATCATTTCTACGTAACGTTTTAAACACCCGTCGCCGTAGATTTTCCACCTAACACGCTTTGGTAGTAAACCTTTTCTAGTGGTTTCAATCAAATGAAGCAGCTCAGCTACCCCTTTTTGTTCGGTAAGTCTGCCAATCCAAACAATTGTATAATCGTCTCCTGACGTTTCGGCAGTCTGTTCACGAGGTAACGCCAAAGGCATTTTCTTGTATGCTTCAACATCAAATGGGTAGGGTATATAGTAGACCTTTTTCCCAAAGTTCTTAAGTAGCCTTACGTCAGCCATATTCATAACGTGCACAAGAGTCGCATTTTTCGTTAACATCTTGTAGAACCTACCAAGATACAGGAAATTGTGAATTCTCGACTGAATCGACATACCCTCGGGATAAGCCAGGGCAGTATGGCAGCCATAAATCAGTGAACGTATACCCTTCCCAACGAAAATTCTCAATATAAGCGCATCCAAGATTTCGTTTTTGCTGTAAACGACATCATACGAGCGAAGAATTGACCTAAGTTTGAATAACGATGGCGACTTGCGATATGTGACCCTTTCTGATAGACGCTGACAAATTTGATCGTATGTACACTTGTAAAGATCTGATTTTTTCAGACGTTTAAAATAGAAGGCACTCAAAACAACCAGGAGTCTTTCCGAAAAACGATCACTATTTGTTACGATATCAATATCAACATATGGATACCGGTTGGCTAATTCGGAAGTTACATCGATAAAATATTTCTCCAAACCAGCGCTTCAACATCAAATGGGTAGGGTATATAGTAGACCTTTTTCCCAAAGTTCTTAAGTAGCCTTACGTCAGCCATATTCATAACGTGCACAAGAGTCGCA
>JAKBSX010000436.1 GCA_021844725.1 Actinomycetes bacterium
TTTGGAAATTGGTGGCGAATCCCAATTCGTTTCTTTCATCCCGTCTGGCGAAAAACCGGCTCAATGACGGCTTTTATTTCCGCAGTCTCAGAGTTAGGAACCCAATCGCAAGTGGGTAGAAATACTCGAACCTAAATCATCGCTAAAAACCTATCAGTTTTGTTGACAACTGGAAGTGAAGCGATCACAATATTGAAACCGACCCAGTAAATCAAACACCTGCAATGCGAAAACTCTACCACTGCCGTGGCTATTATGGAATCAAACACAGGAGGGGACTTCGCTTGATTCCTGCAATCTCAAAGCAGAAACCATCTGAATGCGTCTGCAATAAGGTTTGGAGAATTTAAATGCCCGACATGAACATGTCCACTGTCGCGTCCCATGCGGGGTTCGTAGCTAAATACCTTCTGAGTAATTGGTCACTTGATCTGCCAATTTCGATACCATTCATATTCATCCCATTGTTCCTTTACATTAGGGGACTAAGAGTTTTGGAGCAAAACGAATCCCAAACCAATGAGCCAGTTCCAGGAACATCCCAGAAGGATATAATCCTCTTCTCAACCGGGATGTCATTTCTGGTCCTGGCGATTCTCTCACCAATCATGTACTGGGCAATGGTATATTTATGGATGCATATCCTGTTTCATATCTTGGTTATGATTGCAGCCCCTCCATTGATTGCTTATTCCAAACCCTGGCGAGTGATGGAAGCTGGAATACCCGAGAGGTTTCAGTCCTTCTATGCAAGTTTGGTAAAAGCATCAAAAACCAACAGAGTCTTTTCCACTGCAGTACGAATAATAACCACACCGACTGTTGCATTACTTTATTTCGTGTTCACAATGGCAATATGGTTCTTCCCAACCATGATGACCTGGGCAGTAGACAACAAATACGCAATGATTGCCATGCACTTCACGTTCATAACCTCTGGAATGCTTCTTTTCATCCAACTCATCGATTCGGATCCTTTTGTGTCCAGAGTAAAAGATCCGGTCAGAAGACTAGGGATGATAATGGTATGTGCGGTGACTGGATGGCTGATCGCAATGTTCATGGGATTTGCGCCGCACGCCTGGTACCCGGTATACGCAAACATTCCTGGTAAGCACATGAGTCCGATGGCCGATCAACAGATCGCAGCATCAATGCTATGGGTTCTATGCATGGAGCCCCTAATCTATACCGCCTATTACAACATCAAGCTATGGATATCACTGTCAGAAAGTAACTCGCTAGAAGAATTTCGAAGGCCTTGGCTGCGGCAAGGCTAGCAGCAATCAAGTCTGCCAGATTGACGATAACTTGATATAAGAAATAGGTATCAAATAAAATCTCATCGTCAACACGACTCCCGAAAGAGCCATAGCATGAATAGCCAAGACAAACGAAGCCACCTGCTTACTCCTGGACTTACGCTGCTTTTGGCAATCACCACAGGAGCTGCTGCAGCAAACTTCAACTACGCACAACCACTGCTGCATGCTTTGGCTCAAACATTTCATATTTCAAACTCAAGCGCCTCACTCATAGTTGTATGTTCACAAGGCGGCTATGCATTGGGACTGTTATTTCTTCTTCCTTTGGGAGACCTGATACCGAAAAAGAAACTGATTCTTATATCCCTGTCTGTTGACGCTGCGGCATTACTGGTCTTATCATTTTCGCAGAACGCAGCTGAATTCGAACTACTTTCAATTGTGGTCGGGCTTAGTTCAGTGGTGGCACAAATCATTATTCCTCTTGCAGCAGATCTGGCGGATCCGGCTAAAACCGGAAAGGCAGTGGGAACTGTTACAAGCGGACTACTTATCGGCCTACTACTCGCAAGAGCATTTTCCGGAGTTGTGGCTGATGCGCTTGGATTTCCAGCAGTATATCAGATAGCAGCAGGAATAATGGTAATCTTGGCCTTCCTGCTCGGCAGCAAACTTCCAGACGTACCAAAAAAGGCCGAACACACCAGTTATTTAGCAATTCTGAGTTCTACCATTCAAATCTTCATGAGCCATCGACTTCTCAAGTTCAGGGCTCTATATGGAGCACTAGCATTTGCCGCCTTCTCGATGTTCTGGACTTCGCTCACCTTTTACCTGTCAAGCTCAACCTATCACTATTCCACCACCAAAATAGGGCTGTTCGGACTGTTTGGGGCTCTTGGCGCAATTACAGCCATCTTCACGGGAATTGCAATAGACAAAGGACTGATCCGGCTCACTACCATAGCCGGTGCACTTTTTATGACTCTGTCTTTTATGGACATGCACTTCTATGGAAGTACACTGATCCTGCTGATTATTGGAGTTATTATCGTCGACGCCTCTCTTCAGACACTTAACACCTCAAACCAGAGCATCATTTACACGGTAGCTCCTCAAGCCCGTTCAAGAATAAACTCTTCCTACATGACCAGCTATTTTATTGGCGGATCTCTTGGTTCAGCCACTGCTGGAATAGCATGGGGGTATGGCGGGTGGCAGACAACCACAACTATCGGAATTTTGCTCGGACTGGCCATAGCTCTGCTTTGGTACTTTGACCGGACAGTAACTTTCAAGACCCAAAACGCGCGCTAATTACGACTGGGTTTGCTTGCGCAATAGTTACGCTAAATTCAGACCGACATTTTACCAAGTCTGCCTCTCTAGGGTCGCACAAATAACAGCCAACTCAAATCATCAGTTTCAATTCTCAATAACCGCTATCACACTTGACTGACGGGCAGGAAGCTGCTCATTCGAAAGGATCTTTATAACCCCGCCTTCTGGAGCGTAAACCTCGGCGTCCACTTTTTCAACCTGAACCTCTGCAATCAGCTGACCCTGGGTCACTTGATCTCCATCGCCGACAAACCACGTAGCCACAACACCCTCAATATTTGGATCCTTTTTAGATACCTCGGGAAACAAAACCTCGACGCTCAAGAGACCATCTGCCTGATTGCATCCATGATTCTTGCTTGGCTAGGAAGCACTGCGTACTCTAGGGAACGCGCATACGGAATTGGCACATCCGGAACACAAACCCTTTTCATCGGTGATTTCAAAAGAGTGGGATCGCTCTCAACAATAACTGCTGCTATCTCACCCGATAACCCAAATGACTGATAGTCTTCATCCACCACCAACAATTTATTGGTCTTTGCAACTGATTCAAGTATCGTCTGTCGATCTAATGGCACCAAGCTACGCAGGTCAATTACCTCGCAATCGATTCCAGATCTAGAAGCTTCCTCTGCAACATCAAGACAATGGTGTACCGACAACGACAATGTCACTATGGTTAGATCCTTGCCACTTCGCACAACAGAAGCCTTGCCAATTGGAACCGAATAATATTCCTCTGGAACAACATCGATAGCATGAGAATTCTTCGCCATCCAGGGAAGTCCCATAATTCCTTTATGGAACATATAGATGACCGGGTTGTCATCCTCGATTGCGGAAATCATCAATCCTTTGGCATCGTAAGGTGAGCTAGGCACGACAACTTTCATTCCTGGCAAATGAGCAAAGGTTCCCCATAAGCACTGGGAATGTTGCGCTCCATCCGAATAACCTCCTCCCACCGCTGTCATCAAAACCATTGGAACCTTCACGCTCCCACCTGATTCGAAGTGTATCTTTGCCATGTGGTTATAGATTTGATCCATCGCAACACCAAAAAAATCAACGAACATCAATTCCACTATGGGCCGCATACCTTCAACTGCTGCGCCAGTACCTAATCCGATGAACGCAGTTTCGGATATAGGGGTGTCTATAATTCGATCTGGCCCAAAACGCTCCAACAGGCCAGTAGTGGAACTGAATATTCCCCCATAAGCACCAACGTCTTCGCCAATTACGAAAACCGAAGAATCACGCTCCATCATCAGCGCTATCGCTTCTACCATAGCTTTGGAGGTTGTCAGCTTTCTTGACGTCGATGAACTCTTTGGTATATCGGTAACTACCATTTACATCATCTCCTTACTCGGCAAAGACATATTTAAGTGCTGACG
>JAKBSX010000009.1 GCA_021844725.1 Actinomycetes bacterium
AAATCCGGTAAACCGAAGGTGTCGCTATAAGTGAAACCGGCATCAGGTTATAAATTAGGGGTCCGCAAGACGTGCGCGCATTGGATGAAAGAGAACTCGTTCAACTTTGCGAGGAAATTCGAAAGTTTATTGTCGACACGGTTACTGAGACTGGCGGACATTTGGGTTCGAATCTGGGAATTGTGGAGATTACTATCGCGCTTCATAGAGTATTCAATTCTCCCCGTGACATAATTCTTTTTGACACAGGTCACCAGGCTTATGTTCACAAGCTACTGACCGGGAGGATGGCTGATTTCCCCTATTTGCGCAAAGCTGGTGGGCTCTCGGGGTACCCTTCACGAAAGGAGTCTCCCCACGATTGGATCGAGAATTCTCACGCCTCCACAGCGCTTTCCTACGCATATGGGCTTTCTACTGCCTTGGAACTGGGAAAGGGTCCAACGGTAGGGGATCAATTAGGCGGTGAGCCGCGAACAGTCGTCGCAATAGTTGGTGATGGAGCCCTGACCGGGGGATTGGCGTATGAGGCGCTCAACAACATCGGCCATTCAGGCAAACGAGTGGTAATCATTTGGAATGATAACGGTCGATCCTATGCTCCAACGGTTTCCAAACTTTCAAGCGGCTTGACCAGACTTAGGTTGAATCCTTCATATATGCAGGCCCGGTCAAAGATAAAGCAGATGATAGCGGAGCTCCCGGCGGTAGGAGGTTTGGCCGTGTCTGGGATTGCTGGCATAACTTCTGCCCTTAGAGAAGTAATTGAACCCAAGGTTTTCTTCGAATCGCTGGGCGTCCGTTATACAGGGCCGATTGAGGGTCATGATGTTGCAGCCATGGAGTACGCGTTCAAAAATGCTGAAAGTTGGGATGGTCCCATTGTTATCCATGTTTTGACCCAGAAGGGGAGGGGTTATGGACCGGCTGAAGACGACGAGATTCAGCGTCTTCATGACCTGAAAGTCCTCCAGCCCACGCTTCATTCGGAAGTTGAGTACGGTTCCTACACCGATGCATTTTCGACATCACTCGTATCAATAGCTGAAAAGACTCCTGAAGTAGTGGCTATTACTGCTGCAATGCCGGGGCCAACAGGTTTGCTGGCATTCGAAGAGAGGTTCCCTGAGAGATTTTTTGATGTGGGAATTGCTGAAGCCCATGCAGTGACGGCTGCCGCAGGTATGGCGATGGGTAATTTGAGACCAGTGGTGGCTATATATTCCACTTTTATCTCCAGAGCATTAGACCAGGTAAACCTCGACGTTGGCCTGCATAGGGTCCCGGTGGTATTTGTTCTCGACAGGGCGGGAATCACTGGCGATGATGGTCCGTCTCATCATGGAGTGTTGGATCTGGTCGAATTTCTGGCAATACCCGGCATGACTGTACTTGCGCCAAGCTCGCTAGAAGATATAGATCAGATGCTGAATTACGCGTTGACGCTTGCTGGCCCATCGATGATTCGTTTCCCAAAGACTCCAGGTCCAAAGTGTTTGTCGATAAAGGGATCGCCCGAAATTGCTCCCAGGGAACTGGTGACCGGCAATGAGGTTGGAATAGTGGCAGTAGGCAAGATGGTGGAGCCCTCGTTGCGGGCGGCAGAGCTATTGGCCGAGTCTGGGATTTCAGCCTCGGTTTGGGACCCGAGGATACTAAGTAGGTTTGACGGGGCTTATCTGGCCAGACTGCGCGACTATAGGTTCGTGGCAACAATCGAGGATGGATTTATTCCCGGGGGGTATGGATCCCATCTAAGGTACCACCTTGAAAATACACCTCACAAATTGGAGCTGCAGTTTCTTGAGCTGGGGGTTCCGGTGGGCTATTTACCTCATGGAAAGGCAGATGATATTCTATCTTCATTGGGGCTCAATGCCGAGGGTATTGCCAAGTCGATCGCCAGTTCTCTTGCTCAGATAGTTTGAGGGATCTTTTGGATTCGAGATTCCTGGTCTGGCGGTTAGATCGGTTGCATTAGTAGCCGATGATTGTTCGTCACACGGTTTACCTGATCCGAAACCGGGTAACACCTTATTGAGCTTGCCGGATTATGTGTCAGGTATTTGATATGTGAACCTATGGGCGCGTTTGACAGCCAGTTCTCAACTTGATCCGGCTCAATTATTACTGGCATCCTGTCATGGTAAGGCTTCATAAACGAGTTTGCACCCATAGTGAGAATCACAAAGTCGTCAGTTATTTCGCCAGTGTCATGGTTGACTTGGCGTTCGTAGAGACCGGCGAGTAACATCGTATCGCTATCTGCGCGGTGAAAGAAGTAAGGCTGTTTACCCTGTTTGCCGTCGGTCTGGGTCGATTTTTTCCATTCGTAAAACCCTTCTATGGGAATGATCGCCCTGTTGGAAACCACGGTCTTGAAAGTTGGCCTTTCGGTTATGGTCTCGCTTCTGGCATTGAAAATCAGTTTACGTTTCTCTTTGGCCCAGCTTGGAATTAGTCCCCATTTCATTTGGGAAAGTTCCAGATTGGCATTTGGCTTAGTGGCGACCACTACGGTGCTGCCCGGAGTGACATTGTAATTTTCCAACCCCTTTGGGTGGGGCGGATAGGTATCCAGGCTAAAGAGGGGATTTAGCAGTGACTTCATTCTTTCAATATTCTGGTCAATCTGTACAAATCGCCCACACATTATCCATCTCCAGGAACCGATTGGGAGTGTAATTAGTTTTGTAAATAAAATTATTTTAGTAGGGAATCAATCACCAAATTATTAGGTTGTTACCTATATGACTCAAACAAACTCCTCCTCTAACGATAGTCGCGCGGGCTTGGCGCCTGGAGCTGGCGGTGTTCCTCTTACCCATAAGCAGATTCTGGTGGTTTTTAGCGCCCTAATGTTGGGGATGTTGTTGGCTGCGTTGGATCAAACGATCGTAGCCACAGCGTTGCCCACCATTGTTGGTGATTTAGGCGGGCTTAATCACCTCTCGTGGGTAGTCACCGCCTATCTGCTTACCTCTACCGCAGTCACCCCTCTTTATGGGAAAATCTCAGATTTATTCGGCAGGAAGACGCTTTTTCAGATTGCAATAGTCCTATTCCTCATAGGTTCGATACTTTCTGGTCTATCCCAGAACATGGGGGAGTTGATAGCCTTCCGTGCAGTCCAGGGCTTAGGTGGTGGAGGACTATTCGCAATGGTTATGGCCATTATTGGCGATATAGTTCCTCCTAGGGATCGTGGGAAATACCAAGGTCTTATCGGGGCCGTTTTTGCCGCGGCCTCGGTGCTGGGTCCTCTGGCTGGAGGTTTCTTTACCGACAGTCTGTCGTGGCGGTGGATTTTCTATATAAATGTGCCGATTGGAATTGTGGCTCTAATCGTTACCAGCGTGGTTCTGAAACTTCCGGTTCGCAAGACACAGCATCATATCGATTTCTTGGGTTCAGCGCTGGTGGCTGCTGCGGTAACTGGAGTTCTTCTTATAACAGTGTGGGGAGGAACAACGTATGCTTGGACCTCGGCAACCATAATTGGTTTGGCGATCGGGTCAGTTGCGTTGGTAGCTGCGTTCATCTATGTCGAGGCCCATTCGTCTGAACCAGTGCTTCCACTAAGACTTTTCAAGAATCAGATTTTTACCATTTCGTCTATTGTTGGCTTGCTGGTGGGATTTTTACTATTCGGCTCGATAATTTTCCTCCCCGAGTATCAACAAATCGTCCGAGGTGCTAGCGCAGTCAAGTCCGGCCTGATGTTGATTCCACTGACTTTAGGTGTGGTGCTGGCGTCTATTGGTTCGGGTGCACTAATCAGCCGATCCGGTAAATACAAGCTCTATCCGATTCTTGGTACCGGACTGGCCTCTATTGGGTTGTACACTCTCAGCTTTTTAAAGATTGACACATCATTCGCTATTCAGTCCGGGATGATGTTTCTAACTGGATTTGGGGTTGGGTTGTGTATGCAGGTAATCGTTCTGGCAACTCAAAATGGGGTCGAATATAAAGAATTGGGAACCGCTACCTCAGCCATTTCATTCTTTAGGACTATGGGTGGAGCAATAGGAACCTCATTTTTTGGAAGTATTCTCGTGAACCGCTTGGCTTACAACATGCCAAGGCTGTTGCCTAAGTCGGTTCATGTCTCCCAGTCAATGGAGAGCGGTGCTATTTCCGGTTCGCCCACTTATCTGAATTCACTGCCTGCTCCAATACATAATGCGCTGCTGCAGGCATTTGTGAATTCGATGCACGTGATGTTCCTTGCAGCGGTTCCATTTGGAATTCTGGCTTTTATATTTAGCTTCAAACTTCCTGAAAAGATACTAAAAAGAAGCCACGGTCGGCACGATGACGATGGGGGAGCCGAAGATTTAGAGGCTGTTGCTGAATCACCAATTTTCATGGTTGAGTAATTTTGATGAATTTCACTTACTATCTGTCAGCCGTCCTGGCGGCAGATAGTAAGGCTCGCTATTGTGCAAAATGTCTTCTCATGGTGTTCTGATATTTGAAGTTGTAGTTTTAATCTGAGGGTTTTATTACAGGTTTGACGTATGCCACGGGTTTACGATTCGGATCCCATGTCATAGGGCTAATTTCTGGGACTAAAGGAACTAAGAGCGTTGTGTCGAATCCCGAGATGGCGAGTTAAGTTACAGAAACGACGCTGATACGGTTCAAACTTGTGTAGGATCCATGAGAATTTCTTGTCACCAGAGAGGTTAATTATTGTCTTCGGCTATTGAAAAACTTGGTCTGTCGTTCCAGAAGGCTGTATGGTCAAAGCGCGCAGATAGCTGGGATCATGCGGATAATCCTGGTCTGGGAAAGGTGGTCTCTGCCGTATTAGACCATGCCAGCCCCGACTCAACCACCGTGGTTCTCGATCTTGGCTGTGGATCAGGTCAGCTGTCGCTACCGTTGTCCAGAGAGGCGAAGTCTGTATTGGCTGTTGATATATCGCCAAAGATGATTCAACTGCTTCAAAACAAGGTGACTAGTTCTGGTATTGAAAACCTTTCGACGCGGGTAGCAAGTATCCAGGAGCTGGATTACCAGCCCGAGAGTTTTGATTTGGTAGTATCCAATTACGCTCTGCACCATTTGAGCGACGATCAGAAGAAATGGGCGGTTGGCAGAGCGTACCAATGGCTAAAGCCGGGCGGCCGAATTGTTTTTGGAGACATGATGTTCGGACGCGGCTCAAGCAAACAGGATCGGGAGATAATAGCTTCCAAGGTCAGTCTGATGTTGCGCAAGGGGCCGGGTGGATGGTGGCGCATAGCCAAGAATTCGGTCAGATATTTGGTAAGAGTGCAGGAAAAACCAATTTCTCGTGAAGCCTGGGAGCGGCTGTTTCAGGAAGCTGGATTTGCTCAGGTCGGTTCAGAGTCAATAGTTGCAGAGGCGGCAATTGTTTTTGGCGTAAAACCACTGCGCTAATTAGCCTTAATCAACTGTGCCAGATTGCCTAAGATCCTCATGGTTTCGTGAAGATCTTTAGCTTGCTGCGCCGCATCAGTGCAAGAATCAACTATCCTAATTTTTGCAGCAGTTGCGTATTGGCCTAGTTGAGGAGGTGACAGTAAGTGAAACCTAGTGAACCCCACAGTACCGAGTTCAATTTTTCATCTACTGCGTCCCTCCGATTGGTCAGCTTTTAGCAACCCTAAGATGTGAAGTCATCGATCTTATTTAAGTTTTCATTTCAGGGTATTTAGCTAATCCTTTCGAGGGCCGTGTTCCGAATCGAAAGGAGGAAAGTTGATGGCTCTTGAGCGCCTCAGCCCCAACACCCGAAAGTTAGCCCCTTATAGAGCCAGTTTCCAATCGATTAGTTGCCAGATTCGTCTGACAGGTGGTGACTATGAGTAATCCAAAACTGCAAGCTACAGGTCTGGGTGCGGCTGACGAAACCATTCGCGGAGGATTTGGTCGAATTACCACCTCTGATGTTCAAAGCCCCAGCATTAAGCGCCGGCTGCTGGCGCTATTGGCAATAATGGGACCAGGCATCATTGTTATGGTGGGTGACAACGATGCTGGAGGGATTACCACATACGCTCAAGCAGGCCAGGCCTATGGAACCTCACTATTATGGACTCTCCCGCTCTTGGTGGTAGTTTTGGCAGTATCTCAGGAAATGGTGGTTCGTCTGGGCGCCGTTACTGGAGTTGGCCACGGAAGACTTCTCAAGGAGCGCTTTGGAAAATTCTGGGCAGTGTTTTCGGTCATAGATTTGTTTGTCCTTAACTTTTTGACACTGGTAACTGAATTTATCGGAGTTCGCTATGCGCTGGGATACATCGGTATCCCGCCTTATGCCTCTGTATTTTTGATGGCCGCCGTTCTTGTGGCAAGCGTGATTAGCGGGAGATTTGAGCGATGGGAGCGGTTTATGCTCGTTCTCGTGCTGGTTAGCCTGGCGGTTTTTCCACTAATGGCTTTGTCACCATTTCGTTGGAGCTCGGTTGCAGTTGGAGCATTATTTCCCAGCATCAAGGGCGGACTCACCTCAACCGCTGTGATATTCATCATCGGAATCGTAGGAACGACAGTTGCTCCTTGGCAATTATTTTTTCAACAGTCAAATATCATAGACAAGCGGATAACTCCACGGTGGATACGGTATGAGCGAGCCGACACGTTTATTGGGTCGCTTCTAACCAATGTTGCGGCTGCGGCGGTAATGGTGGCAGCGGCGTTCGCTTTAGGAGGCGTGACCGGTCAATTCCAGGATGCAGGCGGGTTAATTCGCGGATTCGCACACAGCCTGGGGTCGTTGGGAGGTTACCTATTTGCGCTGGTTTTGCTTGAAGCGTCTCTAATAGGTGCAGCAACCGTTACCCTTTCAACTTCATATGCCTTGGGTGATCTTTTCGGAGTGGACCAGTCGTTAAACCGACCGGTTCGGGATGCAAAGGGTTTTTATGGCTCCTACCTGATCCTAGTAATTCTTGCTGCAGGGATCGTTCTGATCCCACGGCTTCCTTTGAGTTTGATTAACTTAGCTGTTCAGGTACTGGCAGGAGTGTTATTGCCCAGTGCTCTTGCTTTTTTGCTTCTGCTTTGCAATGATAAGGAAATCCTCGGTCCTTGGGTGAACCCGCCCTGGTTAAATGTCGTCGCTACGTTTATTATTGGTCTTTTACTGGAGTTATCGCTTATTTTGACAGTAGTGACGGTTGTTCCAAGTGTAAACGTTCTTTCAATTCTTATAGTGGGTCTCTCACTTGTGGCTCTAGTGACGGTTGGAGTATGGATTTCACAATGGAGATCGAGAAATTCGCGCCCTATCGTGGACAAAGTGGCTCGCCTTAGCTGGTCGATGCCGGCCTCCGCACTTTTGCATCGCCCCCGGGTAAATCGTGGGCGCTCCCTGGTATTGGGTGGCTTGCGCATCTATCTCATCGTGGCGATTGCTTTGATGATTGTCAGTTTTGTCAGGCTTGGAGGTGGCTGATGACCTTCCGAATGACGCAGTGTAAGTTGCCGCTGGTCTAGGTTATACCCGATTTCGTCATGGCGAGAGGACGTCAAAAGACTTACCCCTCGTCTAGCGCTTCTTTTCTGCGTCTCCAGTTGGCTGGTATGGTACGGGAGAGCACATCGTCTACAGTGACGACTCCGAGGATATGTTCTGATGAGTCCAAGACTGCCAAGGCTGCCAAATTGTAGTCAGCCATCGTCACCGCTATATCGGTAAGGTCTGCATCGGGAGAAACCGTGGCGGGATTCATATCGGCAATAAGTGCAGTCACGATCGTTTCTGGCGGCGCCGTTATCAGACATGCCAGTGGAAGCTGCCCAATGAGGCGACGTTGACTGTCTATCACGAAAATTGACCATAAGTTACCTGGAAGTTCTGGCTTCAACCGAAGGGCTTCGCAGCAGGCTTCCACTGTGTCACTTGAGCGGACCGTGATGAAATCGGTAGTCATTATGCCACCAGCAGTATCAGGATGGTAGAGCAGTAGCCTTTTTACATCCTTCTGCTGAGGTTTTGGAATTAAGGCTAAAACGTTTTCCCTTCGGTCTTGGTCCAGTGAAAGCAGCATGTCAACCGCGTCATCGGGTTCCATTGTGCCCAGTAACTCACCAAGTTCATTGTCGGTCTTCTCTCGAAGAGCTTCACGGCGCCTGTTTGGTTCCATTTCTTCGACAACGTCAGCCTCGAATTCCGGATCAGCCTGAAGGGCTCCAAATATCTCCTTCCCTTCATCTTCGGAGGCTTGTTCAAGGAGATCAGCCAGCTGGGCTGGATGAAGTTTGCGGATCTTACCAAGTTCAAGTCTTCTTCGTGCTGTTGGAACGTGGCCAACTAATGGAAGCAGTTCCCGCCAATCTACTACCTGTCTATCCGGACTCGAATGTTTTGAGAATAGCCTGAGACCCAGCCTGTGACTTGTAGCGTCAATTCCAACCGCTTTCCATCCGCCATTATTGATAAAAGCAATGTCACGAGCCATCACGAGCCTGGGTCGATGTCGTGGTCTGGTCCATATCAGATGGTGGTCAAGTAAATCGCGCCCGATAAGGACTTCTCCCGTGCGCCTCTCAAATGGTGAGAACTGATTCAGTGTTTTGGAAGTGATAATCCTTTCGGGTGTCAACTCCCTAATTGCGTGAGTGGGAATGAATATTGGCATATCTTCGATATACACCAGTATGCCAGTGAGGGTTGGGAAACCTGATTCTTCCAGGCGCAACACAATATCCTGGACCTTGCCGATCTCCTGTTGGTCCTCATCAATTGGGGTGCGCAGAAGTTCAGAGAACCACAGCATTTGATTCACGGTGCATATTCTAGCCAGGCATTACGAATCTCCAAGCATAGGACCGATAAAACCTGCGAGATGCGAGCCTTCGGTCAGCTGCTACTTTGGCTTAACTGGATTATTTGAATAACATCTGCAATTCCATAGCTCTCAGTTTGGCAGTATCTCGAAAAATAACTTTTTGATTTCACGTCGGGTAGGCACGGCCCATTACTGGGTCGCACCCCCTAAGAACCAGAGCTGGCGATTTTCACCGCACTCGGCTCAAGCCTTCCAAAGGCCTCATAAAGAGACCCGGTTTTTCACCTTTGCGATACTGACGGCAGCCTTTTCACGCTAGGGTTGGAATGGACAAGGTTGATGCCACTGCAATCGGTCACGCCGGAAGGCGCACACACAGCAGAAACTGCGTACATTTGCCTTCCTACTCAAAAAGGTTCTACTATCCATCTCGTAATCAAGACCACGGAGAAGTCTGCCTGCTTTCGCATCAGGTAATGTCACAACCCGTATCCATCCCGTTACAGAATGGCATTCGCTTTTTCTCCAATCCTTTACCCGCAGTCCCATCGGCCTTCCTTACAGTTGGCTTGCCCAATTGTTTGGGCGAGGCTACGGGCTTACCATGTTCCGCCTAAATAACACACGCTGGGGTTAGGACCTGCCTCTACACCGGTGGGAACTATTGTCAACGCACACCCAGGATTCAATGATGTGTCCGTCCCACATACCATTTTGGTTCAAGCCTGTCAGCAACTTTGGCTTGTTTATGTTAACGATTTTTAGCCAGCAGTTCACGTATGTTGTCCTTACCCAGCTAGCCTTCGCCCCTTACCGCCTCGTTGCTGGTAGTGTCAGCTTCGCCTCACGGTTTGGCCTACGGATTACCCGTGGGTACTTTTCCCGGCAGCTTCACACAGGCGGATTACTCCTCCCGCATGTGCCGGTTGGCTTTGTCAGCTGAATGACAAGTTCCTCCTTTCGAACAGTTATTACAGGCGACTTCATGTCGCACACCCATGGATAAATCCAGGGACTTGCGGGATTATTTTGGTCACAAGTCAATATGTTCGGTAGTAACCCGTGCCAAACCCCATACTCCAGCCAGCATTACCGTCAGTGACAAACCTGCTACCACTAACTCCAACCCGCTTGCAGACGGATGCTCATGTAGGACAATAACACTTATAAGCAGAGCTACAATCGGCTCTATTACAGAAATTATTGGGAGAGAATCTTTTAGCGGGCCGGACTGAAATGCGCTCTGGATTACCACAAGGTCGGCTGCACCAACGATTATCAGCAAATAGACGTGTGGGTCCAACAAAAGATGGGCCGGGCCCAGGGAAACAAAGTCCTGAGAAACTACCTTTGAAAGCGACACCGACACTCCATGAAGAATTCCAGCCCCGACAGAAAGCAGGACAGTTCTTTTTCTCTGAAGCGAGCGTAGTGCCATCGTACCCAGCCCAAACACCAAAAGTGCGGTGATAGCTACCACTATCAGCCAACTGCTAAGTGAAGAACGGTCAATTAGCTTTACTGGAATACCCACCCTGAGAAAGCCAAAAAGCCCGGCCGTGGTTATCAGAGACAAAACTATCTCAGAACCCGATAGCCACTTGCCATATAATGCCGCTGAAAAAACCAGTGAGAACACCAGTCCAACTGCCAGAATAGGCTGAACAACCAATACTGAACCTTCAGCCAGTGCTGCAAACTGGAACAAAAGCCCGCCAATATCGGCTACAATTCCTATCAACCATACTGGCTTGGTTGCCAGTGTGAAAACTAAAGTGGGTTTAAGGGCCTTTGTATGGTCAGCACCTTGAGCGCTCTTGTGTTGAAGAGCGGAAGCTAAAGCAAACATAAGTGCAGAAATTGTTGCAAGCGTATAAATCATGATTCTGATCAGATAGGTTATAAGGAATGCCAAAACGTGTGCTCGTCGTATCCGCCCGAATGGGAGCAGGACATGACGGGGCTGCTAAGGAATTGTGCACAAGACTAGAGAAACGGGGCCACCAGACCCGTATGGTGGACTTCCTAGACGCATCACCCAGGTTCGGAAAATTTCTTAAAGACACGTACGAACTCCAACTTGCTAGGGCCCCCTGGACCTATGACATGCTTTATAGACTTTGGACATGGGCGTCATTTTTAACACCGCCCCTTGTATTTCTACTTTCAATCTTCTTCGAGCGGGGTTTACGGAAGTGGGCAGAAGAATTTGAGGCTGACGCAATCGTTACCACGTACCCATTTGCGTCAGTGGTCCTTGGCAGGGCGAGACTAAAACGCAGAAATAAACTCCAGATCCCAGTCTCGACCTTTCTCACCGATTTTGCCGTCCACCCACTATGGGTTCATAAAGGCATAGATGCCCATATTTGTGTGCATCCTCGAGCAGCCCAAGCTGTCTATAACCTCACCGGCGAATTTGCCAGTGCTCCAGGACCGTTGGTTTCCGGTGCATTTCGAGGTTCAAACGAAACCAAAGAAGAGGCAAGGGTCCGTTTAGGAATACCGCAGGATAAGATCGCAATTCTTATAGTTGCTGGAAGCTGGGGCGTTGGGGAGCTTGAAGATACCTTTGACGCTCTTATAATGAATCCGGATTTTTTTCCAATTGCAGCCTGTGGAAAGAACAAGCACCTTGCCCAAAAATTAAGGCAGAGAAACACCGGCCTGGTATTGACCTGGACGGACGAGATGCCCGCCTACATGAGAGTTAGCGACGTGGTGGTCCAAAATGCTGGCGGGCTCACCTGCATGGAAGCATTTGCCTCCGAGCTTCCGGTGGTTTCTTACAACCCGATACCCGGGCATGGGAGACAAAATGTGTTCGAAATGACCGCCGCCGGCCTAACCAAATGGGCCCGTTCAAAAGAACACCTGAGCAAGACTATATATGAAGTGGTAAGTTCACGAGCTGAACTCGCAAATGAGGCAAACGCAATATTTGCCGGAGATGCTGTTGACAATGTTGAACGTCTCCTTTACGGCGAAATTACTCCCAGGATTGTAACCACTAAGCCTCTATCTCGAAAATTCGCAGGCATCGCCGCTGCAATATCAATGATCTTTGTGTCAGTCAACCTGGTGGTAAACATAGCCACTTCTAACGGACTGAACGTTACCACTGCAGCCTATCAATCAGGAAACTATGCCTATTTAGCGGTGGTCATGGGTCCAGCAAATATCAACAATATTCAGCTGGACAACATGATGGAAAAGGATAATATTGCCGCAATCATAACCGGTAGGCAAACTCTTCAAAACAAAGCCGGAGTGGCTGCTATTGCCAACAGCGGAGTCGCTATAGCAAATGGTGGCTGGGACACATCTTCCGACCTCCACCTCCTAACTCCTGATAACGCTGTAGCCCATGCAATGAACCTAATCCAACAAGCCACCAATGAAACGGTCAATATCTATGCCCCCCAGATGGGCGTCAACACCGTAGATTTGGCCTGGGCCTCGATTCACCATCAAACAATCATCCGGCCGTTCAATATTGGGCTGGCACTGTCTAAGGGACCAATAACGCTGAAGTCACATCAAATCTACGAGATCGATGCCACCAGGCTCACCACAGCTCAAGTCGAAGCCGATATAAATCAACTCACCGCAATATTTCACGCGCAGCATTTTGCAATATCGCCGCTCTGGACAATCAGATAAACCAATGGACAAGCAAAAGCTCGTAGCGCCTGGTCTCGTCAGCACTAGCTTCCTGGCTCTGATAGCGCTAGGTGCTCACAGTCTCCCTGCAGCAACAGCAATAGGCCCTATTCGGCGATCTTTTTTCACCAAGCTCTCAGGCGTAAGTGGTTCTAAAAATATAGCGCTTACATTTGACGACGGACCTGATCCTAAATCCACTCCTCTGTTTCTGGACCTGCTTGACGAACTAGGGATAAAAGCCACCTTTTTCATGCTAGGGTCGATGGCCGAAAAAAGCCCGGGGTTAGTCGTCGAAGTGCGCGACAGAGGACATGAGATAGCGCTACACGGCTATCATCACAACAATCTTCTTTTCCGAACACCCAAGTTCACAAGAGAAGATATCAATAAGGGCTACGATATTCTTGCGGAAATCACTGATCAGGCTCCCCATTTTTACCGGCCACCTTACGGGGTTCTCAACAGCCAGGCTATCGTCACGTCACAGAAACTGGGCCTCACCACGGTCCTTTGGACATCCTGGGGAAGAGACTGGAGAAAAAAAGCGACTCCTTCCAGCGTGGTTGATGACCTTAACAAGCATCTGAAATCAGGTGCAACTCTTCTGCTGCATGATTCAGATTGCACCTCGGCCAAAGAGGCCTACCGTTCCGCTTTGGGTGCCCTCAAACCACTGGCAGAGTTAGTTAAAGTACAAAATCTTCAGTTCGAGCGAATGTGCGATCATTTTTAATTACCTTCATTTTCCTGATCATCGAAGGTTAGTTGCATACTCTCACGATTTTCCGCCTCATGCTTTGCTTGTTGAACTTCAATTATCTCCGCTCCAACCACCTGGATAGTTGCTGCTGCAGGAATACCAATCAAAGCACCAATAAATCCAAACAGATGTGCCCCTACTAGCACAGCTATCAAAACCCAAAGGGGATTCAACCTTATCGCTCTAGCCATTACCAGTGGGCTGAGAATATGGTTCTCAATTTGCTGATAAACGATAAAGACTACTGCAGTTATAACCCCAGCAGTGACGGAATGGAGAAAGGCAAAAAGAACCGTTGGAACTCCAGCCAGAAGACCCCCAACCAGTGGCAGCAAGTCAACCAGTGCGACCCATACTGCCAGCACAATGGCAAAGGGTACTCCCAAGGCGAGAAGGGTAACATAAACGACAATCCCGGCAATTATAGAAGTAGCCACATTTCCCAGAACGAATCCAGTTATAGCCTTTACAAGTCGTTCCCTAACCCTAACTAAGGACGACCTTTTTGACCTTCCCACCAGAGTTGTGAGGGCCCGGTAAAGCGACGGCGCTTCAATTTCTATAAAAAGAGCCAGCAGAAAGATGGTAATAATACTGACTACGCCTGAAAGAACCTTTCGGGCAGCTCCCAAAGCAGTCCCGCTGGAACTTGTTAGCAAATTAGTCAGCTTAGAGGAGTTGGCCTGCACATAGGAGTCAATGTGAAACCGCTTTATCAGAGACCCGAACTGCCCGGTGCCAGTCTGTGCTTGATTCACAAGAGATGGAAGTTGATGAGAGAATTTCACCCCGGCATTATAGAGAGGCCTCGTAATCAGGTACAATGTGCCAATAAAAACCGCCAAAGCCAGTATGAAGACAATCGCAGACCCAAGTGATCTTTTTATACCTAATTTATACAGAAGCTTGACTGCCGGATCTAGAACCATGGCAACAATCAGCGCCAGAAGAAGATCAACCACAAACGCCCGCAGAAACCATACCAGCCAAATAGAAAGAGCGATGGCTAAAGCCATCAGTTGCACCTTGAGTACAAACTTCAACTGGAAATCTGAATTCCTCGGACTAACTGGCTCATGATTCAATTAATTCTTCCCATAATCTCGACTAAACAAAACCTCTAGGCTTAATAAGACGATAAAACATTGCAGTTCAATACCAAAGTTACCAGGGTGTAAGATAGTTAGCTGTCGATTGACTCGAATGTCTCGATCGGCAAAATAGTATTCTCTTTCAAACTTGAACTGCTGTTGCACTAAATACGGGACATATAAATGAGTGATATAGGAAAGAATGCGACCACCACAGGGAAAAGGCATCGTCGATCT
The DNA here is from genome assembly GCA_021844725.1 of Actinomycetes bacterium. The sequence goes on from JAKBSX010000009.1 coordinate 14,523, forward strand.
TTCGCACGCAAATTCACTATCCGTTCAATAAAAGTTGTCGCCATAATACTAGTTTTTGAGTACCTGGTACTGCCGCAGATTGCGGGTGCAGATAAAGCAGTAACACTTTTACAACATATCAACCTTGGCTACGTAATGTTAGGTGTCGCGTTAGAGTTTGCTGCCCTAATGGCCTACGCCGCACTTACCGTCTCGATCCTGCCTAAGAACTCACTGGGACTATGGAAAGTATTCAGGATTGACATGTCATCGCTTGCGCTCAGTCATATCACCCCGGCTGGAACAGCAGGTGGAACCGGCCTTTCATTTAGGCTCCTGGTCACCAAAGGCATAAAAGCCACCGATGCCGCGTTTGCAATTGCAACACAGGGTATCGGATCCGCAGTGGTGCTTAATTTAATACTGTGGATCGCACTTCTCATCTCGATTCCTATCTGGGGCATCAATTCACTCTATTTCACCGTTACAGTGATCGGCGTAATAGTTATAGCCGCATTCTGCGCACTCATAATTGCATTCACCAGAGGCGAGCAACGATTTACCCGGGTCTCTGTGCGACTCTTTTCGAAGCTTCCTTACCTTGACGAAGCAAAGATCACTAGAACCCTCTCTCACATTTCTGATCGTCTCAGAGCCCTGCTCTCTGACCCTCCGCTTCTTAGGAAAGCGATAGGATGGGCAATCGCTAACTGGCTACTTGACGCAGCATCCCTATGGGTATTTCTGGCAGCATTCGGCCACTACGAAAACGTTGACGGCTTATTAGTCTCTTACGCAATAGCAAATGTACTTGCGGCAATACCAGTTACTCCTGCTGGACTTGGTGTAGTAGAAGCGGTGCTTACGACAACGCTGGTGGGATTTGGAACTCCGAGAGGGATTGCCATCTTGGGGGTGATCTCGTATAGATTGATCAATTTCTGGCTTCCCATTCCGGGGGGAGCTCTTGCCTATCTGTCACTAGGGATAGGAGGTGGCCAGAACCAGAAAAAAGCTTTGGATGCACGTTCTATAATCTCGACCAGGCTTAATCCGAACATTATAGGTAAAGATCTCGAAATCAAAAGACAAGACTAGCTTCGTCCTTCAAGCACAACCTTAGTTTTGAATGTTGATTCAAACAGAGACCTTTTGCGTCTAAGTCCGAAAGATTCGAGCTCCAGATCCCCCTCCCCTGTAGGTCGCAAAATGACAGTCTGGTTCTTCACATCCACGTCTAAAGAAGTCACAATATCTTCATGAGACCTGTCCAGCGCATCCGCGAGCCGCAGGATACTGACCAACTTGACCACGCGTGCTTGCCATTGCTCATCCAAAAGAGCAAAAGGCTGAAAATCCTCTCGTGGAGTCCCGCGCCGGTGAAATCTACCAATGCATATCAGTGCTCTTTTTTCCTCTGGTGAAAATCCCCTGAGTCTCGAATTCTCTATAAGATAAGCTGAATGCTTGTCGTGGTCTTCCATGGCGATATGTTCACCTATGTCATGAAGAAGCGCTCCGTAATGCAGTAGTTCGCGGTCCTGGGGCGACAACTGGTGCAACTCAAGGAGCTGATCAAATAAACTGAGCGCAAGGCTTGCCACCTGTTCAGCATGCAAATCATTCCATGAAAATCGCTTGGTAACACCCATTACAGAAGACAAACGAATGGAACCCGTATCCCCGCTTGATATATCATAAGACTCTAACTCAGCCAGAATGATTCCTTCACGAAGAGCCCATTCGGAAAGAATCATCTCTTTACTATGGCAGATTCTAAAAAGCTCCTCTAGAATAACGGAAGCTGCCGGAATGATTTCCACACGCTTCGAATCCAAGCCACTTATCGAGGCCCTCTGATCAGCAGAACACTTCAAAACCAGCTTTGTGAGCGAGATTAGAGCAGAACGTTTTACCGCCACCTGATTCAAATCATCCAACAGACTGGGGTCAGTATCAGGCTTTTTGTGTAAAATCGCCATCCTCCCTAGATTGAGAAAGCTCCCGGAGGAACCAATCAGAGAAGAAGGCTGCAACTCTTCTAAAGTCTTACTGACTGGGGCAAGAGTCTCCCTTACATGGCGACGCATCTTTGCAATTTCTTTACTAGAAATAGACGAAGTATCTTCGATGAACTTGGCACTGAGCCTTCCTACGCCTAGATTAAAACTTTGTGACCAGATCAGATCGGATTGAGTACCAATCATGAGCTCCAAACTTCCCCCGCCCAAATCGGCACATATAGCTCTATCTCCAGGAAAATGTACTGATGAGCTGACTGCTTTAAAAATTAACTCCGCTTCCTTCCGGCCTGAAATGACAGAAACCGAGACGCCGGTCTCCTCCTCGACCAGGTCTACCACGTCAGAAGAATTATCGGCATCACGAAACGCTGAAGTCGCCAGTGCCACCATCTCGCTCGCCCCGACG
>JAKBSX010000437.1 GCA_021844725.1 Actinomycetes bacterium
GCAAGTGGTGCTTCAAGATCCGCCGTTGTCTGACGCGGGGGATGCTCGTGGGAATCTGTTTGTGATAGGTATGGGCGCCGGTATAGTGAGCGCCTTTCGCAAGAAGAACATGGCTGTCATGAGCGCTTACTACAACAGAGAGACTCGACTACTCTCGATGGTGCTGGCAGACGAGATGATGGTGGGGGAACAGCCTCAAGTCAAAGCAGAGGTCGAGAAGGAAAATGACAAGCCACACGAAGTTGAGAAGGCGATAGAACCTGAGGAAGCTCCGAGTGAAGACGCGGAAGAAGAATCAGACGAACTCCGAGTGCCTGTGTTGTCCGAGAACGGGGGGCAGGTGGTAGTTTCAAGCCCGAAACAGCCCGACCTGCAGTTCAGCTTCCGGGAAGATGAGTTCAACCCGGAAGAAACAATGTGAAAGGTGGGTCGGACCGAATGCAACTCAAAGGACCTTTACTATATTCCCGCCATCAGTTCTAGGAACAAACTTTCGTAAGATAGTAGCAGCAGAAGTAGAAATGCAACGCATCATCGAAAGAATTTGACTTTCCGAGATTAATATCGCAAAACAATTTAAGAACACCAGTTCTTTCGGAGGTGTTACCTTATGGCTACCCTGATCCAAACCCGTGCAGTCGAAGCAGTCGAGAAGGGCAAGCCAGCAGTATCGATAGTCATGCCCGTTTACAATTTGGGCGCGCATGTGACATTCACGATTCAAAAGGCGCTTCAAAAGTACTCATCAGTATTCGACAACTTTGAGCTGGTGGTGGTCGACGATGGGTCGAGTGACGATACTCGCGCATCTCTGAACAAGATCAAGGATGAAAGAGTGAAGGTTGTGGGCTATCCTGCTAACGGCGGAAAGGGCAATGCACAAATGTTCGGATTCCAATTTACTTCGGGCGAGGACGTTATTTTCGCCGACGGAGATATGCAGGCCTCGCCCAGCAATTGCAAGCAGTACATGTCTGCGCTGAATCATGCTGACATTGTGGTTTCCTCAAAGAGGGTGCCAGGAGCCCAGATAAACGCAGGCACGAAAAGAAAGTTTTTGAGTCTTGCATTCAACCTGTTCGTGAAAATACTACTGCCACTCTCCGTTTCCGACACGCAGGCGGGATTCAAGGCCTTCAGAAGGGAGGCGCTCGAGAAAATTCTTCCTTTGATATCGGTTAAAAAGTACGCCTTCGATGTTGAACTGCTAGTGGTTGCAAAGCTGCTCAAATTGAGAATAGTCGAGCAACCAATCGCTGTCACGCTCGGGGACAACTTCCGAAAGAGACACATGCTCAGGATGATGGTGGACTTGCTCGGAATTGCCTACAGGTTGAGACTAAAGCGCTGGTATCAGATCAACATCGCGAAAAGCGTTGCAACTCCTTACAAGCCGATCTTGAAATGGTAAATCCACTTATCAAAAGCGACGATGTGCGGACTGAGGCCCATCTTGGGGTTGCGGTCTATGACAATCATCATTTCTTTGTGATCAGCAAATCGACTCGTATCTGATGATACGGCAAAGACGATCGCTGATGTAATACTTCACACTTTAGATACCGTTTGTCGCACTCCTCAGACAGCCATCCAAACGAACGATAATGAAATCTCCGTCTGTACAAAGCTCCTGCCACGAGAAATCGAGCTATGTTCGCAGGTCTTTTGGATCTCAATTCCACGTCCCCAATAAGGCACCTGCCACCATCAACCATACACCTTGAAACTTCGCTCAGTAATGAGGCAACTTCTTTGTTTTGCAGATACTGTATTAACGAGTATATGCATATTTTATCCACCGAAGTGGGTTTCAAAGGAAAGTATGTGCTGTCAGCAACAACGCCGTGCGTGATATGTGGACGACAAACCATTAATCGTGAAAAATCCATTGCAATTATGAAATTGTTTGGAAAGTACTTTTCAATTATCCCTGTTCCACATCCAGCATCCAAAATGACGTCCTGCGTCCTCAAGCCCAACTTCTGACCAACGTCTTGAGCAATAGCGAGGTCGAACGTTTCACTTGGTCTCCCATTGGTGTCTTTGCTAGCCATCACGTTCCAATGCCTCTGCCATCTCGTTCTGTTCGGCATTATTACGCCATCCACCAGGATCTATTTCTTACGTGCTGAAGAGACATAATTCAAATACCATTTACCTGCATCCTCGCCAAGTCATTCTACAATCTTAGATGCTGCAAATGAGGTTCTTGATAAATGCACCGCGCTGACGCAAAAGTATCGGTTGTTGTCCCCACTATGAATTCGGCCGATACTTTGTTGCGTTGTCTGGAATCCATAAAATCCCAAGACCACACTAATTTGGAAATCATAGTAGTAGATCGGTTCAGTAGTGACCAGACAATATCCATTGCGAAACAGTATGCTGATCACATCCTGCAGAACAATGACAAAAGGAGTAAGGCTAGAAATCAAGGCGCCGGAAGATCTGACGGGCGATATTTGCTCTTCGTCGATTCGGATATGGAACTTGGTAAAAGTGTGGTACGTGACGCAGTTTTCCTATGTGAGACGGAAGGCTGTGATTCTGTTATAGTTCCGGAGATATCATTTGGTGCGGGATTCTGGTCCAAATGTATTGCGTTGGAAAAGAAGATCTATCTACAGAATGCCACGATCGAATCACCATGTTTCTTCCGAAGAGAATGTTTTGTTAATATCGGAGGCTACGACGAACGTCTTGAGGCTGGAGAAGATTGGGATATTTTTGCGCGCTTCAAAGAATTTTACAAAGTTGGTCGCATCCAGAGCATAATTCGCCACAATGAAGGCAAGCCAAATCTGAAAAAATTATTTCTAAAGAAATACTATTACGGGCACACAATTCAGAGATATGTCGAGCAGGACAAACAACATGCTAAGATTCAGCTATCGCCAATTCGTTTCATTAACAGGAGCTCGCTGCGTGCCTTTCACGAATCACCTTGTTACTGGATTGGATTGATATTCATGAAATCAATTCAATTCATTGCTTTGACCGCCGGATCGCGCTTCGCTAGAGATTGACTAAGAAAGGACCTCAAGGACGCAATGAAAGCTAAGCGTAGCGCTTGAGAAGATTCGCTATCCGCTCTGATGCATGGCCGTCTCCGAAAACAGGTTCGGATTCTGAAAATCTGAGTCGAATTGCTTCAGCACTTCTTCGAACTGTATCTACATTCACTTTGAAGTCTGGAGTCTCAGGATTGGCAAGAAAGTTCACACCTGCGTCAAATGTTTCTCGCCATTCATAACTTCTGCGTATTGTGACGCATGGCGTCTTAAGAACAAAAGCTTCTTGTTGAATTCCACCAGAATCGGTTGCAACGAAGATCGCATCTTTGATTGCACTGAGTGTCTCGAAGTACCCTAATGGTTCCACAATTCGAATATTCGAAGAAATTTTTGAATCAATTCCAAAATTCTCGAGATTTTTCCTTGTGCGAGGATGAATTGTAAAGAGAATTGGGATGTTGAGATCACCAAATACATCCAATATTGATCTCAACTTTCGACTATCATCCACATTCTCAGGTCGATGGAGTGTCATTAGAACGAACTTTTCATGAGTCACTTTTGCGTGACTAGAGACCCTTGGCAAGACTTCATTCAACAGATCAACTATCGGGTGACCTGTGAGAACTACATCGCCAGTCACGCTTTCGCGTGCTAGATTGGTAACACAGTTACGAGTAGGCGCGAAATGCAAACTCGCGCAATCGCTTATGAGGACTCGATTTATCTCCTCAGGCATTCTTCTATCGAAACTCCGACAGCCAGCTTCGACATGCGCGACTGGTACGAAGCAAGCAGAGGAAGCCAATGCTGCGGAAAGGGCAGAGTTAGTGTCACCTAGAACAACCGAAGCGTCCAGCTGAATTGACTTCATGAGACGCTGTCTTTCGCAATACTCGGGATACTTCTCAGTCAGTCCAAAGCGTGTTTTCTCTGAATAGTCTTCGAGCAGTCCCAG
>JAKBSX010000438.1 GCA_021844725.1 Actinomycetes bacterium
GCTTGTATGAGTTGGTGGTTGGAGCCGCAAATCCCAAAATCGAAGGGCCATGCTTCAGGATTCCACCTATGTACCATCTTCCGATGTCGGACAACTCTGCATATCCACCATTGGCGTCATGGAACAGCGGTGAATTGCCATTCCAGAGCGACTGGTGAGTATGCATTCCTGAACCATTGTCCTGGAATAGTGGCTTTGGCATAAAAGTGGCTGTGTAGCCAGCATTATAAGCAACGTTCTTAACTACATACTTGTACAACATCACTTTGTCAGCCATACGCAAAAGGGTATCAAAACGCATGTCGATTTCAGCCTGGCCAGCGGTAGCCACTTCGTGGTGTTGGACCTCAATGTCAATGCCCAAACTCATCATGGTCAGGATCATTTCTGACCGCAGGTCCATAAATTTGTCATTTGGAGGAACCGGGAAATACCCACCTTTGTAGTTGAGCTTATAACCCAGGTTTGGACCCTCTTCCTTGTCAGAGTTCCAGATTCCTTCAATTGAATCAACCGAGTAGCTTGCGCTCCTCTGATTTTGCCCATATTTGACGTCGTTGAAGATGAAAAACTCAGCTTCTGGACCAAAGTAGGCTGTGTCTGCGATTCCAGTCGACTTTAGGTACTCTTCCGCCTTCTTGGCGATATAACGAGGGTCTCGTCCATATGGTTCAAAGGTGCCAGGCTCATGAATAAAGCAGTTGATATTCATGGTCTTGTGCTGACGAAATGGATCAATAACTACAGTGGCCGGATCTGGCAATAAAAGCATGTCCGACTCGTTGATTGCCTTAAATCCTCTAATTGAAGAACCATCAAAACCAAAGCCTTCAGTAAAAGAATCCTCGGTCAACTGTGAAACTGGTACAGAAATGTGCTGCATCACGCCGGGCAGGTCACAAAAGCGGAGATCAACTATCTCAACGCCTTCATCCTTTACCAAGCGGAGTACTTCAGCCGGGGTACGGTCTTTCATGATCCTCCTCAAAGCCGTAAAGAACTTGGTCACGCCTATCATAGGACGATTCTTTAGGCCAGTTGTCGTATATCGAGAAACAGGTTACACAGAGATTAACTAAATTTGTCCTCGGCAATGTGAACAGTTGGTTAACTATAGGGCAAAAAGAGCCTAAAATCGCTAACAATACAGATAGGTATCTATGTGTGAAACCTAACAGCAAATTAGACGCACAACGGGACTACGTCTTACGCACAGCAGAAGAACGCGGAGTGAAATACATTCAGCTCTGGTTTAGCGACGTGCTCGGAATTCCGAAAAGTTTCCAGATAACGCCCGCTGAACTTGAAAATGCCCTGTTTGACGGCATGACTTTCGACGGCTCAGCCATTGACGGATTTTCAAGAGTTCAGGAGAGCGACGTTCTGGCAATGCCAGACCCCCAGACCTTTGCAATTTTGGCAACAGATCACTCCGTTGCCCGCATATTTTGCGACCTGGATAATTTGGATGGGACTCCATTCGAGGGATGCCCACGTAACGTGCTGCGACGATCACTGGAAAAGGCACACCAAAAAGGCTTCTCTTTCTTCGCTGCTCCGGAATTAGAGTATTTTTATTTTCAGGATTGTGATCCAAGTCATAGCCCCAAGCCCCTGGACTTTGGATCATACTTTGAACTCACTGTTGCTGACTTCACCAGCAAACTGCGCAAAGAGACAGTACTTGCACTAGAAGAGTCAGGGATACCGGTGGAGTACTCGCAGCATGAGGACGCACCGAGCCAGCACGAAATTGACCTTCGCCATACCGACGCATTAACGATGGCTGACAACATCCTGGCCACGCGTCTTATCATCAAGGAAATTGCCTCACAAAGGGGAGTGCACGCCTCGTTTATGCCCAAGCCCCTGGCAGGAGTGCAGGGCTCAGGAATGCATACGCACTTTTCGCTTTTCAATAACGAAACTAATGCTTTCAGCGACCCTTATGATCCCTACAGCCTTTCAGAAACCGCTAAGGGGTTCATAGCCGGTATCTTAAAACACGCACCAGAATTTACAGCAATAACCAACCAATGGGTCAACTCCTACAAACGGCTGGTAACTGGATATGAAGCTCCTACCTACATTTCCTGGGCCCGAAGTAACCGATCGGCATTAGTGAGGGTGCCGATTGCAAAAGGGGCTAATCCTGACTCGACCAGAATTGAATATCGGGCTCCCGATGCGGCCTGCAACCCGTATCTTACTTTTTCGGTTATCCTTGCTGCTGGACTCAAGGGCGTAGAAGAGAAGTACCAGCTTCCAGCAGAAGCCAGCGAAAATTTGTACCACATGTCGCTTGAGGAACTTCATCAAAATAATGTGACTTTCCTACCTGGAAACCTCGATGAGGCTATCACCATCATGGAAGGTTCCGATCTGATGCGAGAAACATTGGGTTCTCATGTTTTCGAGTGGTTCATCAGAAATAAACGCGACGAATGGGCAGCTTACAAAACACATGTCTCGCAATTTGAACTGGACCGATACCTGAGGACACTTTAGGCAAGCTATGGAATCACTTCTGCTGCTAGACGGAACAGAAAGTGACAAACTTTCGGCGACGCTGGGAAATTTGGGCTACCAAGTAATCGAGGTTACACAAGCCGATCAAATCGGACCCATGGAGCCTGACGACGGATATCTGGGTGGAGTAATCAATGCGGTTGGAAATCTCGACTTGGCCCTCAACGTAGCCAGGTCACTCAGGAAAAGGGAAACTCCCCTCGATCCTGTTCTTTTGATCGTCAGCGCCACCCAGCTGAGTGAACTGAACCTCAGAGACGATTTGTTTGACGATTTTCTAATCGCCCCGATAGACGCCATCGAATTGGAAACCCGCCTGAAACACCTTTTGTGGAGGTCCGGAAGAGGGATACTGCCCGAGCTGGTTGAATATGGCCCATTACTGCTCAATCTGGAGACCTACCAGGCCACTATATCGGGCAGGATAATGGACCTCACATACATGGAATACGAGCTTCTAAAGTTCCTCGCTTCGAGGCCCGGAAAGGTCTTCACTCGAGAGACTCTTCTGTCCAGAGTGTGGGGATATGAATACTACGGCGGAGCCAGAACTGTAGACGTCCACGTCAGGCGTCTTAGAGCCAAACTTGGTGAGCAGCACGAATCTCTGATCCAAACAGTCAGATCGGTAGGATATCGTTTTGGCTCTCCTAAACGCCCAGTCCAAACGACAAAAAACTCGATCGCATTCGAAAAAAATCTTTATGGCCCACCAACCGGCAGGCCATAAAATCAAACTCAAATATTAAATAATGTTGCCCCTGCTAACAGCTTAGGAGAACGAAGATCCGCAGCCACATGTCCTGGAGGCATTAGGGTTTGTGATGTGAAATCCAGTATCTTGAAGTCCATCTTTGTAGTCCAAAGTGGCTCCTTTCAACATTGCGGCGCTGGTTCCGTCCACAACCACCCTTACGTCACCATAGGTGCTGACAATATCGTCTTCAGCGATCTCAGAATCAAAAAACATGTCATAGCTAAACCCAGAGCAGCCGCCCGGACGAACTGATACCCGCAGAAAGAGAGAGTTACCATCCACTTCCTGCTGAAGTAGCTCCTGCACTTTTTTAGCCGCTGCATCGGTCACAACAATGCTCGAAGGCTTCTTGCCAATCGAAATCGTGCTTGCTGGCATTTTACTCCTTTGGCCCGTTTGGCAGCCCAAACCGGGTATTTATAACTTACTCACAGTTCAATCAAAAACTTCTCACATATAATTTTAGCACCAGATCAATCTTATGATACGCAAGAGTATCTCTTATGATAATTTCTAATTGCACAGTTAGTTAATAACACAGTAAATGAAGAAAGAAAGCTGAGCCCATCCCGGCAATCGGCCAATCGACTAAAGCTCCTAAACTATAAAGAGTGATAAAGCCCAATCAGGATGAGTTCAAATCTAAAGTTGTAAATGCACTTGAAA
>JAKBSX010000439.1 GCA_021844725.1 Actinomycetes bacterium
TCAAGTGCGGTAGAAACAATAAGTTGACGTGAGAGAATATTTCGCTTTTTTGATCTTTGATTTGATTCAGTTTGAAGAGGTTTCAAAAAGGCCTATCCTATCTTTTGAATTGCGGTGCCGTAAATTTTCTAGATGATCGAATTATACTCTCTGAACAGCGTTCAAATATATCAGATGAAATATAGAAGTTTTTCTGTAAAGGAGGCTCTGTGAGCTTCGCAATTGAGGCAGAGAATTTAGTCAAGGTGTTTAAAGGCGGAGTCCGGGCGGTAGATGGAATAAGCCTTTCAGTCGAAGCTGGCACGGTTTTTGGACTTTTGGGACCCAATGGGGCTGGTAAAACCACTGCCGTGAGAATCCTCACCACGGTTGTACTTCCAGACAGTGGAAAGGCCTCCGTGCTTGGTCACGACGTGGTCAAAGATTCCGAGGCTGTTAGAGCCAATATTGGTTTGGCAGGCCAATTTGCTGCGGTGGATGAGAATTTGACTGGACTTGAGAACCTCAGGATGATCGGACAGTTAACAAGGCTTGGACGAAAAAGGGCGATACAGCGGGCCAATGAACTGCTGGAGATGTTCGAATTGACCGAGGCATCCAGAAGAATTGCCAAGACATATTCAGGAGGAATGAGACGCAGGCTTGATTTGGCTGCAGCTTTGCTCCATAGTCCGCCAGTATTGTTCTTAGATGAACCTACTACCGGACTGGATCCTTATTCCCGGCAGTCGCTTTGGAATGTGATTGAACAACTGGTGCAGGACGGGACAACAGTACTTTTGACCACTCAGTACCTTGAAGAAGCTGACCGTCTGGCCAGGCTTTTAGCCGTGGTTGACCGCGGCAAGGTTATTGCAGAGGGAACACCCAGTGAACTAAAAGCAAGGCTTGGTTCGACAGTGATTGACCTGGAGATGGGAGACGAAGGACAGGCTGAAGCTATTGGTCGACTGCTGGGAGAGAAGACCGGTAAGAATCCCCGGGTGACCGGATTGAAAGTGGAGCTTCCTCTTGAAAGGGGTCCTGCCCAGGTGCGAGAGCTGTTGGAACTTATGGAAAACGCCGATTTGATGCCCAGGCACCTCGATCTTAGGGAGCCAAGTTTGGATGATGTGTTCTTGTCGCTGACCGGACATGCTGCAGAAGTAACTGGGGAGGTGGCCAAGTAATGACAATTGCTGTTGGACGTGAAGAAGTAATAGCTCAGAAGGGAATCGGAAGATTTATCTCCGACATGCTTGTAATAGCTGAGCGTAATTTGATAGCCCTTGTCAGGATACCTCAGTCACTTTTTTTCTCAAGTGTCCAACCGATAATGTTCGTTCTTTTGTTTCGCTATGTATTTGGTGGAGCAATTAATGTTCCCGGCCATTCTTACGTTGATTTCCTGATGCCGGGAATATTTGTTCAGACAGTGGCTTTTGGCTCGATAGGTACAGCAATTGGCCTCGCGGAAGATATGCAAAAAGGGTTTATCGAGAGGTTCAGGTCATTGCCAATGGCCCGATCTGCAGTATTGGCAGGAAGAACCACAGCCGATCTTGTGAGGAACGTTGGAGTGCTGATACTTATCACCATCGTTGGAATGCTGGTCGGTTTTAGGATCCATACGAACGCTCTGGCTTTTATCGGAGGAATGGGACTGATCCTTCTTTTTGCGTATGGTCTGTCATGGGGCTTTTCAATCATCGGTCTGATTGCTCCAAATACCGAAACTGCTCAAGTGATGTCTTTCCCGCTTCTGTTTCCGCTCACATTTGCTTCTTCTGCATTTGTTCCAGTCCAGTCGATGCCGGGTTGGCTTCAATCCTTTGCTAACAACCAGCCGATTTCAATTTTGGTCGATGCTATGAGAGCACTTTCAAATGGGGGTCCAACTGCGGGCTATGTTGTCAAATCACTGATTTGGTCGGTAGTGATTCTGGCTGTGTTGGCTCCATATGCGGCTAGGAGATTTAGAAGGAGCTATTAAAAGGCAGTACTTTTCTTTTATCCAGCCTTGTAACTACTTGCAGTAGGACGACAGTCGAGCGAGTTTGAACCAGCGGGTGCGCATTCCCCTTCCGCAAGGGGGGTCAAGCGACCTCGTTCTTTGTTGGCCCCCCTGATTTACGTCTAGGAAGTTTTTGTTTTCTATATACTTCTTCACCGTCTCTAGCGGGGCTCCACCATATGATATGACAACGCATGAAGGTGACCAAAAGTGGTTCCCCCACAAAGCATCTTGGACTTCCGGCCAGTTCTTTGCCCTTTCTCTCATAGCTGAGTGTGTCTTCATGTACATTACCAGGCTTGACAGGGCAACTTTAGGTGGGTAGAGGTGATCAGCAGATGGGCATGATCGCCGTCTGTTTCAAAAGAATCGAGCCTGTTGTCAAGGTAAACCCTACTATAGCTGTTTTGTACTCTGCACTTTTGCTAACCATGTCGCCATGAGCCATATTCCGATTTGGCTGTACGAAGTGTCAAAAACTCACATCCTGCCACCTGGGTAACTTGCGCTCATTTATCCCCTGCTTTAATCACTGAAGTTGATTCAGCATGACGAAATCGACGAAATGGAAAGATATGCAGCAATCAATCTCTAACTAATTGTCATTAGACCCAACGGCTTGGGACTGGTTTCCTGACCTAAAACGTGCTGGTCACAGCTGTATTTTCTCACTTAACTGCAAAGTTATGTAACGGATCCTGTTGTAGCAGCGATTTCATTTTCAGTAAATGCGCATTGGGCTAGCACTACTGATGGTGGGCAGGCGAAAGTAATAGGCGCTGTGTATGTCTGTTGGTTTTGCCAAGCCTGAATATGCCGAAATGCTAATAAGAGGAGGAAACTGAATGCGATTGCGAAACTTTAAACGCAAAGCCATAGGACTAAGTCTTTCTGCAGCGGCTCTTGCAGGAGTAGGACTAATGTCCTACGCAGGTGATTTGCCGATTCACTTAGCGGATTACACTTCGAGCACCTCGCAGGTGCAACTTCCGGCTGCAACTGATGCCACAGCCAATGTCCCGCCTGGCGAAATATTCGGGTTGTGCACAGCGTACCTAAACCACATCTCCGGTGAAGCTACCACCAGTACAACTTCGCCAAGTTCAACTACCACAACTTCGGCATCAACCACCACCACTTCGTCTTCGTCGTCAACTACTTCTTCAACCAGCGGATCCTCGACGACTAGTTCTTCCACCACAGCTTCTGACCAGGATAACCTGAAGGTTCCCCTGGTGCTAACCAATGCTGCCAAGGCGAAGGGGGAGACGGTGCTTCAGTTGTGTGCGGCTGTCAATCCACAACATGCAAAGCTGAAGTTGTTTGAAGCTGTCAAGGTTGACGCTGACGACACAACCACTACTACGGTGGCGCCAACCACCACTACGACAACTGCCCCGACTACCACCACTACATCTGCTGCGAGCTCGAGTTCGCTAAAGGATGATTCGCATGCTGACGTTTCGAGTTCTAATCGAACCGACAGTGCCGATACACATCAAAAGTCATCTGACCAGAGCGTTTTTGGATCAGATCACAGCAGTTCTTCCAATAAGGGTTCAATAGGTCTAAATCTAAATACTCACTTCAATGTACATGTAAGAGTAAGCGGCAATCAGGGTTAGCGTTGGGTGCGGTGGCCTAAAAGGCGCGGGTCACCGCACTTACCCCTCCCATCTGTCGAAGCCAGTTCTTTAGCAGGTTTTTCGTCGAATAGATAGTTCCAGTTCAGTGACGATCTTTCGATTTGGACAGAAGCTTGAGATATGAAATTCCAAATTTAGCGAAATTGCGACTTGCACCCCAGTAACTCTTGAGAAGTTCTTCGAAGAGTTCATCTTTTCCTTGATAGGGGAACCAATTGATTTCAGACAATGGACGACCTGGATCAGTCATCACCGCAGTTCTGATTGCAAGGTTCTGCATTCCGGAATCAGCATGATATGA
>JAKBSX010000440.1 GCA_021844725.1 Actinomycetes bacterium
AATCCCAATTGGTTGCCTCTTCGAAGCTTCGTCTAATTCAGAAATGGCTTGATCGTGATCCCATCGCCACTTAAGATATTTTTTTTGCAAGCAAGCATCCAAAAGTTTTCGGCGTAATGTGAACCATCTATGATCGTTACAAGTGGTCCATAGTTGCCATATGTCAAATGAATTTAAAAATTTTAGATAGGGAGCTAAGGCTTCCACTTGCGCTTCACGGGTGATTCCTGGGTGACCAGTCGTACGAATCCCAAAGTTGAAATACAAATTATCCAAGAATTTTTCCGGATTAGGACACCAGGAGATGGCATTATCTGCCATCTCCTTGAGTATTGGGGTTGAAACATAGAGCGCCGTCTGAACAAATTGCTTGCTGAAGCGAAGATGATCCCAGTGCTTGAGGAGCAGACGTTCAGCCTCAATCTGAGCCAGCCTCATGAGCAACTCATGGGTGACCCAGTCAGACTCCAATGACAATTCCCAAGTCCATTCTCTTAGGGTTCCACGCCTTGTTAAATACTCATCCAAGGCATTAGTGAGTTCCGGCGACCAAAGGTAGCGACCATATTGCCACCAAAAACCCCGGTCATCCTCAGATAACTTCTCGATTAACCACGGAATCGCTTGTTGGTCTCCGCGAATTAAGCGAGCCCGAAGTATATCGTCACTCAATTCATCCGAAGGATTCACACTCCCGAGTATATTTATGTCGGCAGGATATTGAGTGGCCGCCCAAAGTAAAAAGGCTTGTTTGCGAAGGTGCTTATCGTTTGCACGGTCTTGCCAAAGCTCAAGCAGGATATCACGGGACAACTGTGACATCGGATGACCTTGCTCTTGTTTTCGCGCCCAATCCTCTGGGGCCGTCATAACAAAATGGTTAATAGAAGACGTTCCTTCAATCCCTCTCTGGATCTTCGCAAGTTCCTGGACCACGAATAGAACTGCCCTTGGATGGTCCATCCCATGGAGCATGTAGGTGATCTGTCTTTTCAGTTCGTCATTTGATCCACGATGAACGAAGTAATCTATTGCGGCTTTTGGCGGCCATTTATGAAAAGCCCATCGAAGTTCGTAAGGTGCAATACTGTCACGTGGCGATGGCAAATTATTTGGTCCGGTTTGATCTGGAAGTGCCGCCCAAGCATCACAGACAGGTCCAAGGTACTTCTCGGGATCATCTCCACAACACTCTCCAAACGCCCACAAGTATTCGCGCAGATGAGATCCGCGCTCGTTATCGGCGGTCCAGCTGGCTTCGATCGCTAAGGCCAAATGAGGGTCAGCAATGTGACCGGCCAATCGTAGAGCTCCTATCCTTTGCTCTTTGCTCAAATCAGTTCGCATGAGAAAATCACCTAGAGATTGAACTATTTTGGGGGCGAATCGAAGTTTGGCATGTTCAATTTGAATATCTCGCCACGGGGCGGTAATACCGGGGTCCATAATGGTACAAAGTTCAATTCCTCCACCAATATCTCCATTGCGAAGTCGTGCAAGTATCCCATTGAAATCTCGATTCCGATAGAATTTAGCGACCAGCGTAGGCACCATAGGAGAATCTGTCTGGGCCAATATAGTCAAGGCTTCCCATCTCAGATGAAAGTTGGCCCTTTCATGCGTTGTCGGATCCTCAAGCCAATGGTTAATCGCCTGAAGAATCGCGTCATGAAATGCCCCCATGGATGGAGAGATGAGCCGAAATGCATGAAAGAGAGCGAGGGGGTTTAGGGTGATGATGCGCTGAAGAAAGTTTGTATTTGACTGATCCAAGATGAGAACTGCACCCATGATTTCTGCAAAGTAGGGCTCAGCAATGACTTCCTCTGCTAAAAGATTTCGACGAGCCAAGTCAGCTGCGCTGTCAGCAAGAATCCAATCGCGCACGCGGTCATGCCGGAACAAGATATGTTGATTATCAGATGGTCCAGTGAAGCTAATTAGGTCGCCAAGGTGTGCAAGTCGACTGAGCAAGGTCAAATGATTGCTCTGTAGGTTTTTCCAGTCACGAATCATGTTCCAGTCGAGTTCTATTTTCCGATTGGAGAGCATTTCACCTGCAAGGGAACGAAGTGCTTGACGGTAATCCGTAGCAGGGTGATCTCTTGTGGCTTCTGCGGCCCGATGGAGAGCATTCTCCACAAATTGTCTGATGGTCTGATGAGGATCTGGCACCGTTCCATAATTATGGATTGCAATGAGGAGAGGATCGTGACCAAGTGAAAAAGAAATCTCGTCAGCATTCAAAGGAGTTAGGGTGTGACCATCCAGTTGTGCCCGGGTCAGAACAGCGTCACGCCCCTCGCTCTCAGTGAATCCCTCGGCGTGAAAAATAAGTGGTGCAATACGATTCTGCGCCTGATCTTCCAGTATAGCGAAAACCTCCGGCCATAGAGGGCAAACAATGTGCCAATTTGAGTGGCCGGTTTTCTTATCGTTAGAAGAGAGACTACTCCATCCAGCAATCTTTTCCGCTAAGCTCTTTGGAACATTCGAACGATTAATGTCCTCGACCATCAACAGGAGCGGCTGATCAGCCGAACAAAATGATAAAGCCGAGATTCCTGTCTCGGATAAAGCTGGGTGGAGTTGACGAAGGGTCATTGTGACCGCTTCTTCGAGCGTCATTGCCGAGTCAATCGTCTTGTGGGATAGAACAATCCCAAAACCACCACCTTCAACATGCTTTTTGAGCATGCGATAGCAGGCCACTGACTTGCCCAGGCCAGACCCTGCCAGCAAAAATGTTACGTCACGATAGAGAGAACTAGTCAAGCCATCGTCGAAACTTCGTGGAATCCAAGCTTTATCATTATCCAGCATATTTTTGAGTTGGATCCCCAAGCTTTTTTGGGAAAGCGCTTTTAGCAGTTCAATCGAAAGTTCTTCCTGCTCAATGCCCAGATATTTTCGGCGGAGCCATTGTCCATGAGGTGAATCAAGAAAATGGCTCAGTCTGGAACATGACCAGATATCTATTTCTATCTCATATTTTTCCCCCATAAAGTTGACATCGCGAATCAAGGCTTCGTTCGGTTCTTGGTTTGTCGTGAGAACGAGCGTCACAGCTAAATTTGGTGTACGCTGTCTCTCGTTCGCAGCTACTTCTGCCGTCTTTATTAGGTCTCCGGAAGGAGATAATCTTCGAGAGGTCCCATTGGACGGGTTGTATAACCATTTGTCTTTCAAGTTTTTTCGGGAGGTGATGGTGTGGTGAACCGCTATCATATGAGGGGGATTAGCGTATGGTACGAAGCATATTCCATCCACTGGCGCTTTAACTGTTTTACCGTCGGCATTCACACCCGTTTGGACCATTAAGCGATAGAGCGAATTGTCTTCTCTCAAGACATCCGTCGCTATACATTCGAAAAGTCCCTCATCGGTAATGGACGCTAAGGCTTGTGTAGTTTGTCTATTCATAGCATGTTCCATATAGGGTCTCCAAGAACGAGGGTCTGGAGGCAGTATTAGATCTATTCTTTAGGAAAAAACTGGAAAATCTTTCGTTGATTGATGTCAGAGTCAAAGTCGATCACCTCGTGAGATGGACTCTTGTCTCTGTTTCCCCTACTCTGTCAGGCCACATTTTGGGCTTTCTTCTGCGAAGATCCATGCCAGACGAAGCCAGATTCTGCTACGACTGGACGACAGATTATCCTCTGTGGATCAGAAGCGTTCAGAAATAGGCATCTGTCTTCCAAATTCAAGATTCTTAGGAGAAAATGCGAACGGAAACCTCCTAGTAGATGGTTTCGTTAAAATATAAACATATTCTCCTGAATCTGGTATGATGGGAGAGCAATTCTCCCCCCACCCTTATTCAGGAGGTCATCGATGCCCCGTACGACCCAGAGGGCTCCATTGAATCTGAACGACAAAGAACGAAAGGATCTCGAAACCCTTTCTACCTCTCGAAAAGCGCCTCTGCGGG
>JAKBSX010000441.1 GCA_021844725.1 Actinomycetes bacterium
TATGACGGCTTCCTTTTGATCCTTGGGGTAGGAGTTCATCTTTCCTTATCGTTCTCGCCCTATGGTTTCCAGATTACCGGAATAAGCGACAACTAACCTGATAGCTAGGGGTATCTGCCGAAGGGAACTGACTTGAAAAAGTACTCAGCGGATGACTTGCAAAAGATCCAAAGAAGCCTCAATGGAAGGCCTCGAAAGACTCTGGGCTATAGGATGCCAGAGGAGAAACTCACTGAACTCGTTGCGCTGCCCAGTTGAATCCGCCCAGACAGCGAACTCCCTTCCGTGTCAAACTGGAAGTATACGACCACTAACCTGATAGCTAGGGGGCACGAGAGCACGGTCGCTACCCGGAATTCGAACCAAAGGGATCCTCGAAATAATCCCAGCTCAGGAAATCGCGTACCAACACGACTCAAATGTTTGAACTCGCCCATTCTGCCTGCTATAGCTTCATCTGTGGGGTAGTTGCGTGTGCCAATCATCTCAGGAAGTCCGGTTCGTGAGCTCTCTGAGACCTAAGAGACCGTACTGCTCTACCCGGGAAAGCGGGAACGGCCGCAGGTAAATAAGATACTCACTGAATCGGATGACACGCAGCGAAACCGATACGAGATATTCAAATTTACGAGATATTCAAATTGGATCACTACGCCCCCCTAAGCGCTGACTTCCCGAACCTAGGTACTACACAAATAGGTACCATCTACCCATTCTGAACAGAGGTGATGGGGCGCCCTCTCCTTAGCTAGGAAAGTCCCACTATCGGGGACTTTCTGGGTGGCGAAGTCCATACAAAAAATAGTTTGGCACTCGCGGCACAACGCTAATAGAAGCCGAAAAGGCTCCGGCCGGGATCAAGTCTCGCCTGACAAAAAACAGGTTTACACCGGTGGATTCCGCATGCACAAGTTCATATCCAAGAGACTCACCTAACTCCATCAAAGATCGCAAAGACGAACCAGTATCGCTGGAACCGTCCCAACGTGTGTCCTGATATGGGTGAACAACTCGCGCCCCACCGAGGCTGGAATTGTATTCAATAACAACGACTCGAGCATTGCATGCCCCAACACTTTGCCAAAGCCAATAATCGTTCCCGTCAACATCGATAGACAAGAGGTCTAAGCTACCTCCATCTGTGCATGCGCTAATTAGATCGCTAATATTATTCGGGGTCACATGTACATTTAACACCCTTACCCTTTCCGAATTCTGATACTTGGCGCTCAGTTCCGAACCTTCCTCAGGAGAGGAATCACAAAATACACCCGACCAACCAAATACATCCGCCAAGAGCACTGCGTTTGCCTCATTGGCACTTGCCCCAATTTCAAAAAACCGCCGACTGTCAACGCCAATCCGTCGAAATATTTCTTGCAGAACTCCGTCCTCACCATTTTGAGAAAAAATACTCAACTCATAGAGAGAAAGATCGGGGTCCTGATCAACTCGGCGGCAGAGTTCTGCGTATGCCAGATACCGGATCTGCTGTCTAATCCGAACCAGTTCATCGTGCCGAATCCAGTGCCGAAGGACCCAACGAACAGCTGCACGCCCCAGGGAGCCTAAGCGCCGCTCCGGCTTGCCATCCATACTAGCCATTACCAAAAACCTCTTCGCTAAAACAAGTGCTAATCGCACTCGACGCATGCCTCGGACTTCAGAAAACAGACTTCTACGAATTGAGGACAATGCAATCTACCCCACTTATATTTTATTGGATGAACTGTCGTCCTCAGCAGTGCAGGGACGACAGGCTGCGATAAATACCACCTTTGCGAGTGACCATCCGCACAGATCTTAGTCTGAAGTCAGGTTCCAGAACGATCCGTAGAGAGCTTTTTAGGGTCTCTGAGGGCGAAATTCCGGTAGCGTCTGGTTGACCGGCCTGGAGCAAAGGCTTGGTGAAGCAGCATATTGCATTCTCGCAATCGACTAATCTACTCATTTGGAATTGCTTGTGTTGGTATTGCTTCTGGCAGTCACCATATTAATTTTAGGGGAATGATTTTGACTCGTACGGCGCGATCGAGAACTTCTGTGCTCTTGGATGAAGAGGTTTTACGAAGATATCAGGGCGGCATATGGCGCGTCACTTCAGAATTGTACGAAGCATTAGTTGAGGCGCGTCCAACGTGGAATATCTTCCGAGTACCTGGCAGTTCAGCCAACAATTCAGATTTGCTATCTCGGAGTTTGCACCTCCTAAGCGAGAACCGCCTTCTTGGAGGAATTTGCAATAGGATAGCTGTTGCAATCGGTTATACGATATGGCCACAGATTGTCGTGCCAGTAGTTGCGGCTCTAAGTCACTCCGACGTAATTGTTTGCCCAAATTTCGTATTCCCGATGCTATTAAGTCGTAAATGTTTGGTGATTGTTCACGATGTCAACGCTCTAATACATCATTCCATCCCCATGCACTCCTCTGGAGGGGCACCATGGTCTATTAGAACCATCGGCCAGCGTTCTTATTTTTGGATCATACGTAATTCCGTAAAATTGGCATCTAGAAAGAGTGGTGGAATAATCGTACCCACCGCCAAAGTGTGCAATGATCTGAAGCAAGTATTACCAGATATTCGTGTTCCAATATTCGTTATTAATTGGGGTATAGGCGAAACTTGGATCGATAAGGCGAGCCTCCAGATGACTTATAGCCAAGGAGACCTAAGCGATTCAAAAGACAATTTATTTACTGAGTCGAATACCGAGCATTTTGTACTTTGCGTCAATCCTCATATTTATGATAATATCCAGCCAATTATCCAGGCAGTTGCAATATTTAATCGAAACAATTTTGGCCATGGCATTAGATTGGTGCTAAAAGTTGTGGGGCATCTTGAAGACACTAGGCTACTACCTGCCGAGATTGACTTCTTGGGGAGAGTCTCGGACCGGGATCTCAAGGACCTGTATAAGTCGGCGCTGGCGGTCGGTATCGCGACAACAGATAGTGGATTTGGCTTCCCGCTACTTGAAGCACTGGCCTCAGGATGCCCGTGTATCATCAATGCGGGGACTGCGGAAGCGGAGATATCCTCCGGTCATGGGGTCATTATCGTAAGCTCTAATCCGAAATCATGGGTAGAAGCGTTAGAAACCCTAATTTCTGATCCAAAGCAACGCCTCGCCTTGAGTAGAGACGCTGTAAGTTGGGCGGCCCAGTTCTCCTGGAAGAGGACGGGCAATGAATTGGCAACTGCCATCGAGACATTACGTGAAACGTTGCTAATTCTCAAGTAATAATAGTTCGAGGTCCAATGCCTTTACGACTTTGTTGGAGGTTGTTTGTCTGCATACAATAATCGTAAGCAGGAGTCCTTCTCCTCTCATGCGCTTGCGCTTGCACCTGGTAGTGTCCCTGGTTTAGCAGTTCTGGAGAACCGGACTTACCAGCATTTGTACCGTAACTTTATGTCTAGTTTCAAATTAGAACTATTCTATCTACGCGCACAGAATAGGTCCAATTGTGTATGCTTGGGAAGTTTGAGGTGAAGCCAACCCTAATACAGGGGTTGGCTAAGATTGACCCGCTAGAACGATTGCTCTATTCAAGTGCCATTTTTATCTCTGTTCTTATTCGGTTTGTTTACTTGGGTACCGCCCCGCTTCCTTTTGCAGATGAACTGGTAGCTGCAGCCGATATTCGAGACCAGCTGCAGACTGGTCATCACTTTTCTGGGGCTCCGGTTATTCTGTACGATAGGCTAACGACTCTGATCGATGGACGGTTGATATCAGGCCTCGTCCTTGGAACAAGCCTTCTAGATATGAGGTTGATTGCCGCAACATTTGGGGTGTTGTCAATGGCCGCATTGGTTTGGCTGGGACTTGAAATAGGTTCGTTGAGTCTCGGAGCTATTGCGGCATGTATGTATGGCTTAATGCCCTGGGCAATTTATTTTAACCGCGTCGACATTCGA
>JAKBSX010000010.1 GCA_021844725.1 Actinomycetes bacterium
GAAGGCAAGAAGGTCCGACGACTTGCCGAAATAGTTCCACTAATAAATGAATTTGAGCCACAGATGCAGGGTTTATCCGATGCGGAGCTTCAGGCCAAAACCGATGAGTTTAGGTCAAGGCTTGCCGATGGTGAGACTCTGGACGATCTACTGGTTGAGGCATTTGCTGTAGTTCGCGAGGCTGCAGTGAGGGTCATTGGCCAGAGACATTATGACGTCCAGCTCATGGGTGGGATGGCTCTGCATTTTGGCTGGATTGCCGAGATGAAGACCGGTGAAGGTAAGACGCTGGTCTCAACTTTGCCGTCATATCTAAACGCGCTGAGTGGCAACGGGGTACATATAGTTACCGTAAATGACTACCTAGCCCAGCGTGATGCTGTAAATATGGGTCGAATCTACAGTTTCCTTGGCCTCAAGACCGGGCTTATTTTGCCGACCATGGAGGCATGGTGGTTGCGCCAGGAAGCCTACAATGCCGATATAACCTATGGCACCAACACTGAGTTTGGGTTTGATTACCTCAGGGATAATATGGCCCGATCTCTTGGAGAAATGGTCCAACGAGGGCATCACTTTGCAATCGTCGACGAGGTCGACTCAATTCTTATTGACGAAGCCAGAACTCCTCTGATAATTTCAGGTCCCTCAGATCAGTCCGCTCAACTTTATTACCAGTTTGCTTCGATAGTGAGGACCCTGGCTCCTGAGGTCGACTACGAAGTTGACGAGGAGAAAAAGACCGTTATACCTACTGAAGAAGGTATAGAAAAAGTAGAAAAGCAGCTGGGTCTCGACAACTTGTACGATTTGGGGTCCGTTAGCCTTCTCCACCAGCTCAATCAAGCCCTAAGGGCCAAGGAACTCTACAAGCGGGATAAAGATTACATCGTCGACAAGGGTGATGTTAAAATTGTAGATGAGTTCACTGGAAGAATTCTCGAGGGCCGGAGATGGTCGGAAGGTCTTCACCAGGCAGTGGAAGCCAAGGAGCGGGTGAGGATCAAAGAGGAGAACCACACCTGGGCAACGGTTACGTTGCAGAACTACTTCCGGATGTATGAAAAGCTTTCCGGCATGACAGGTACCGCCGAGACGGAGTCTGCTGAATTTGCAAGTACCTATAATCTCCCAGTGGTTCCGATTCCAACCAATAAAGAGATGATCCGCAAAAACTATCCAGATGTAATTTACAAATCTGAGATGGCTAAGTTCAAAGCGGCAATTGATGACATAGAGCAGCGCAACATTAAAGGGCAACCGATTTTGGTTGGTACCGCTTCAGTGGCAAAGTCTGAAGTGCTATCGCAGATGTTGACTCAAAGGGGAATTGAACATACTGTACTGAATGCCAAACAGCATTTCCGTGAGGCTGAAATTGTTGTCCAGGCTGGTCGACTCGGCGCAGTCACGGTTGCAACCAATATGGCTGGCCGTGGAGTCGATATTCTCCTTGGTGGTAATCCGGAAGGTTTGGCAGTTCAAGAGCTGAAGGCCCAAGGCATTGATCCCGATGATCCGGAAAATTCCCAAAAGTATTTGGAGGTCCTCGAGAAATTCGAGAAGCAGTGTAAAGAAGAGGGCGACAAGGTAAGAGAACTGGGTGGACTTTACGTTCTGGGTT
The DNA here is from genome assembly GCA_021844725.1 of Actinomycetes bacterium. Next base: position 1,625 of record JAKBSX010000010.1, read on the forward strand.
CAGAACGCCATGAGAGCCGGAGAATCGATAATCAGCTTCGTGGTCGGTCGGGGCGTCAGGGAGATCCCGGCGAGAGCAGATTTTATCTCTCTCTTGAAGATGAGTTAATGAGACTGTTTGCCACCGGGGCGGTTTCATACATCCTTGAGCGCACCTTTATGGATGAAACTCCTATCGAACACAAAATGGTTTCGAAGGCAATTGAGCGGGCGCAATCCACCGTAGAGGCCAAAAATGCTGAAATACGTAAGGAAGTTCTAAAGTATGACGAGGTCCTGGACGCCCAGCGGAAGGTGATCTACAGACTGCGCAGATCGGTGCTTGAAGGTGAGGACCTCCGCGAAAGAACGGTATCCATTATTGACAAGACCTTGGACCAATTAATCGAAAAGCATCTTGTCTCAGAATTCCAGGAGCAATGGGATCTCGGTTCCCTGCTTGTTGATCTTAGTCAGTATTATCCAACAACATTCACCGTGGATGAATTGGCGGAAGCAATTTCCAGGGAACAGGTATACGAGACTTTACGCCAAGAGATAATGGCTATTTACGAAAAAAGAGAACAGGAAATACCTGGAGGCATTGAAGTAGCCCGTTCTCTGGAGCGGGACGTGATGTTGGCGGTAATCGATCAACGTTGGCGAGAGCATCTCAGTGAGATGGATTCGCTCAGGGAAGGGATTAACCTTCGCGCAATGGGCCAACAGGATCCACTGGTTGCATGGCAGCGTGAAGGATTTGCCATGTTTTCACAACTGGTTGAGCTGATCGACGATGATTATCTCAAATATCTTTTCCATGTTGAACTGGTCCAGGAAGAAGCTCCAGCCGCTGATTTGTCTCGGGCTAGCTATTTTGGTCAGAATGATCCGGTTGTTGGCCTTACCTTGGTTGGCTCAGAAAATGCTATGGAGTCTCAATTGCCAACTTCAGAAGAGGTTGAGACACGGGCTGCTTCTATTCAGAGATCAGGATCAGTTGAAGCGGCATTGGGGGCCGACGGAGAAGCAACTATTCTCCCATTTAAGAAGTCCAGCAATGAGAAGGTGGGGAGAAACGAGCCATGTTGGTGTGGGTCAGGGCAGAAATTTAAGAATTGTCATGGCAAAAGAGATGGCTAGTCGTAAGCTTGTAGTTTAGTTTAGGTCTGGGACACGTTTTGAAGTCATTTGATGATGTTATTGCCTCGCTGCTAAAGCGTTTAGAAGATGCAAAGATGGTGCTTAAATTTGATTCTTTGTCATCGAAGAAGATGGTTTTAGAGAAGCAGGTTAGCGACGCTAATCTGTGGGATGATCCCGATACCGCTCGAAAAGTGACTGCAGAATATTCAGCTGTAGCTGACGATATCAACTTAATCGAGTCACTTAGCTCTGACTTAGAGGATGTTATAACACTCTATGAGTTAGGCAAAGAAGAGTCCGATGATAGCTTCGAGACCGAGATAGATGAAGCCATAGGTAAGCTCTCAGGAGAGTTTGATGCTCTAGAGCTAAGGCTCATGTTTTCTGGCGAACACGATGCTAAGGATGCGGTATGTGAGATTCACGCTGGTGTCGGAGGAACCGATGCCCAAGACTGGGCAGAGATGATGCTTCGAATGTACCTTAGATGGGCTGAACGTAAAGGGTTCACAGTGGAGATCGATGAGGTTTCTCCCGGCCAAGAGGCTGGAATACTATCTGCGACTATGATAGTCCGGGGCCGGTTTGCATACGGTCTGCTGCGTGCGGAAAAAGGTGTCCACCGATTGGTACGGATATCTCCGTTTGGTGCAGCCGGGAAACGTCAGACCAGCTTCTCGTCATTTGATGCGGTGCCTTATATGGATGATATGAGTGGTGAAATTACCATAGACGATAAAGATATCAGAGTCGATACATATAGATCTTCTGGTGCTGGAGGCCAGCATGTGAATGTGACGGATTCTGCGGTTAGAATTACACATCTGCCTAGCGGAATTGTTGTAACTTGTCAAAATGAGCGGAGTCAGCTACAGAACAAGGCGAAAGCGATGCAAATTCTTGCGGCTAAATTAGTGGAGTTACAGCGGCAACAGCGCCGCGCCGAAATTGATGCAATCGCCGGCCCTCAATCTGAAGTAGGGTGGGGAAATCAAATTCGCTCATATGTATTGGCCCCATATCAACTCGTCAAGGATCTGCGCACTGGTGCTGAGACGGGTAATGTTGAATCTGTCTTAGATGGAGATTTAGACCCGTTTATGGAATCTTATCTGCGATGGGAAAGATCGAAAGTATTGCACTCGAATTAATTAGCGAGTAACGGCCGACCAGAGAAAGTCGTGTATTTTGATGCGATCTAAATCGGAGGAGTTTGGTAGTGATCAGATTAGACAAGGTGTCAAAAAGCTACAAGGATGATCTTTACGCGCTGATTGACTGCTCTTTTGAAATTAACAGAGGCGAATTTGTCTTTATAGTCGGGTCTTCAGGTTCTGGAAAATCAACATTACTTAGGCTTCTTTTGAGGGAAGAGCGTCCTGACACAGGTGAGATTTGGGTTGCCGGGAAAGAGCTTTCTTCAATGCAGAAATGGAAGGTGCCATTTTTCCGACGGAATATCGGTGCAATTTTTCAGGATTTTAGACTGCTTCCCAATAAATCGGTTTTTGACAACGTTGGTTTTGCTCTCGAGGTAATCGGTAAGTCGAAACGCTATATTTCAGTCCAAGTACCTCAGATGCTTGAGCTGGTGGGTCTGCATGACAAGCAGGATAGATTACCAAGCGAGCTGTCCGGTGGTGAGCAGCAAAGGGTAGCGATAGCCAGGGCATTCATAAACAGGCCACTCATTCTATTGGCTGATGAACCGACAGGTAATCTTGATCCTGACAACTCGTGGAGCGTAATGGGTCTTTTGGAACGAATCAACAGGACCGGGACCACCGTTTTAATGGCAACTCACGATGTGGGAATCGTTGATTCTATGAGACGCAGAGTCATCGAGCTGGATCACGGCCAGATTAAGCGAGATCAAATTCGTGGAGTTTACGGGATGGGACAGTAATTGCGGGTCTGCCTCAAGGAGTGTTTATGGCAATTTCATTAGAGTACGTAGTAAAAGAGACTTCAGGAAATTTATGGCGAAACCGTCTGATGAGCCTGGCTGCAATTCTTACGATATCAGTTTCTCTGGCACTTGCCGGAGCTGCGTTACTTCTTAAGCAGGGTGTCTCGGTTGCGACGTCGCAGTGGAAGGGCGGTGTGCAGTTACTTATATTTATGCAGCCCAATGCCACGACTGCGCAAACGGGTGCGATTTCCAAGCAGTTGAATGCGCTTCCTGAGATAAAGAGCTTCACCTATGTGAATCAGGCTCAGTCCTATCAGGAATTTAAGCGCTTGATGGCCAACTCTCCAGATTTGCTTCACAGCGTTACTGAGTCACAGATACCTCCTTCTTTCAGGGTCGTGCTCAAGAACCCCAACGATGCTCCGTCGGTAGGCTCATTGTTCCAGCAACAGGTGGGGGTACGGAATGTCAATTTTAATCGGAGCGCCATAAATACAATGTTGCGGGTGACCTCCATTATGCAGTTGGTGATAGTTGCTCTGGCGGTGATCCTGCTCATATCAGCTGCCGTGCTTATACTTAATGTGATCAGAGTCGCTATCTTCTCTAGACGTAGAGAGGTGGCCGTGATGAAGCTAGTAGGTGCCACCAACTGGTTTATTCGGGTTCCATTCATGTTGGAAGGTTTGGCACAGGGACTCATTGGCGCCTTGGTAGCTGCTCTGGCTGTCATTGGGATTCAAACTCTTTTTCACTACGCTGTCTCCCATTTTCAGATAAGCATTCTTTCGAATTTTTTGGTTTCATCCCATGATGTATTAATGACTGAGCTGGTTGTGGTGCTGATGGGGATTTTAGTTGGCACTGGCGGTTCGGCACTTGCGGTGAGGCGCTATTTGGAGGTATAGCGGGAATCAGGAGTTGCGCTCTGTATACACTCCAGGCCGTCAAGCTCTGGCTTAGCGATGAGATATAAGTCGACGGAATGTTTTAGTCGCAGTATGGATCTATGTGATTGATTAACGGGACATCTATAATGTCGAGTTATATCCCTCCGACCAGATTGTTTTTAACTTAGCAGACTCCAATGATTAGATACGAGTTTGTTTTACAAGCTGGGGGAAATCGAAATTTTTATCTAAGCTGCCTCGGAGCTCATTACCGAAGATAGCTAAATTTGCGTTTTAAGCTAGTTCGGTAATGAACGAATCCTCGGGACAACTCAAAATGTTATTGTCTGCCAGGTTTGGCCCCCGTTATGGGTCATCAGGAATTCTGAGGTTTGTACGCCAGCTTTGGATGCATTCCCCTCGACGGTAAACCCTTGAGTGGTGGTTGTAAATCCAAGGTCATGGAACGGCGCACCACCGAATGCTGGATTTTGGATAATGGTTTGCCAGCTTTGTCCACCGTTTGTTGTCAAGTAGAGAAAGGTGGCACCGGAAGCTGCTGTCACAGCAATCGTTTCCCCATTTGGCGAGGCGATTCCTGTCAGGACCCCACTGATTGGCGGATCTGACGGTACAGGTGTGAAAGTCGAAAGGTTCGTTGATTTGACGACAGTCTTTTGTTGACTACCGGCTCCTGCATCCCCTCCACATCCGAGCACAATTTGTGGAGCCGATGATCCTGCTGCTGGCGTCGAAAGCGCAGCCACAGGATTAGTGGGAACGCCGCTGCTGCAGTTGGTAGTTATGTGAGTCCAGCTCGATTGCCCGCTGCCTTCAAAGTAAAAATCACCCTTGCGGTCATTAACTGATATGAGTGTTCCATATGGGTTAGTAGTTAGTTTTGCCGGAGCTCCCGCTGGGAAAGAGGGTGAACTCTGCAGCGAAAAGTTGTCTTGACTGGCGGGTGAGGTGAACAGATAGTCGGCTCCCGGAACGGCGGTGTCTGGATTTCCGGCAATGAGAAATGTTGATGTCGCATTTGTTTCAAGCGACATCACGCCATACGAGCTTGGGACTCCGGGAAGCGTGACTTTATGCCAGGTTGCTCCACCGTCGTGAGTCGTGAAGAGATTGGGTCCGAAGACGTATCCATCAAGAATATTTACAAATCGAATTTTTGATACGGCACTCGAATCGGTGGTGATAAGGGGCCCTTGGGCTAAAGGAACAGAAGGAGCAGGTATTTGAAGCCACGTTTTGCCCCCATTTTCGGTTCTAGCAATAGTGGTGCAGGATCCTGTGGAACAGGATGAAATCCCAAGAACAAAACCGACACTGGTGGAAACAAATGATGCAGATTCTGGTTCGAATCCAGATGGTAAAGGAGTTCCTGCTGGCGCCTGAATTGCTGAAGTGGTTGTAGTAGATGAGGTTGTGGTGCTGCTTGAGCTTGAGCTTGAGCTGGAGGTCGCTTGTGTGGTCGAGGTCGTTGTAGCCGTAGCAGATTTGTGTGATGAGCTAAGGTTGAAGCCAATCAGAGCTGCGGCAATAACTATAACGGCTATTGCCGATGTTAAAATGATCTTGTTCTGTCTAGTCATCAGATCCTCCAGATTTGTAATGCCTTACCTTATGCCTTTTTACACACGCTATCGTCTACTGGCGATCCCACTTCCGTGGTTTCAAAAGAGAATAATGCTTTGATACCAATATTGTTTTAACTATCTGCCAGTTTATGCAAATTTACTGAGACGTTCACTGAGTGCATTTATTAGTTTGCAGCTTTGGTCGTGATGAAAGTTTGAATATTATTGCCTACAGCTTGCAATTGGCATTTGTGGTGTCTGGCAAAGACCTGATGAGAACCCATTAAACCGTAGCTGCCTCTCACCGATCGAGCTATTTGGGCTATTCTGTAACTGGTTACTCTTTTCGAAATTCGAATTTTTGGCACCACGAAACGCCTAGATGACTAGAAAGAGAGTTCAAGTGACATCTGAGTTCCCCCTGATTCCAATGTCCAATCCAATATTTGACGCATTAGAGGTTGGTCAGAGCATATGGTATGACAATGTGCGGCGCTCTCTACTGACATCCGGGCAGCTTACCAGGATGGTAAGCGAAGATGGACTTAGGGGTGTAACTTCGAATCCAACCATATTTGACAAAGCAATTGAAGGTTCCAGCGATTACAAGGAAGCATTGTTGTCACTTCGTGGTTCTATGGACGCCAAGTCTGCCTACGAGCAACTGGCTTTTGAAGATATCTCCACAGCTGCAGATATTTTGCATTCAGTTTATGATGCCAGTTCAGGGCAGGACGGTTTTGTAAGTATTGAGGTTCCTCCTTACTTATGTCATGACACCGAGGGAACCGTTGAGGAAGCGCAAAGAATTTGGACAACCATAGGTCGGCCAAATCTTATGGTGAAAGTCCCTGCGACGCTAGAGGGTATTGCGGCGCTGCGCAAGCTTATTTCACTGGGAATTAATGTCAATGTAACCTTGATTTTCTCAGTGGCCGTGTATGAGGAAGTTGCCAAGGCCTATATCGATGGGATCAACGACCGTTATGAAGCCGGCGAAGATATTTCCAATATAGCTTCTGTTGCGAGTTTCTTTATTAGCAGAATTGATTCAGCCGTCGATCCTATGGTCAGCGCCGATTTGCGCGGAAAGATAGGTATTGCCAGCGCAAAGACTGCTTATTCCAGATTCGGGAAGATATTTTCTACCCCTGAATGGAAGTTCCTTGAGACCAAAGGTGCCTCTCCGCAAAGGCTGCTATGGGCTTCGACCAGTGTGAAAACACCTGCCTATCCTGAGTTAATGTATGTTGAATCATTGATAGGTCCGCAAACTGTAAATACCATCCCGCCAGCGACATATGAGAGTTTCAAGACAAGGGGAAAAGTCAGCGAGACCTTGAGTGAGAACGTTGATGAAGCTGAGAGGCAGCTGATCCAGCTTTCGGAAGAAGGAATCTCTCTCAGGGCGGTAACTTCAAATTTGTTAGATGAGGGACTCGCTTCATTTGAAGAGTCATTTACAAAGTTGCTTCGATCGATCGAGATTTCAATCCAGTCAGACGGAACCACCGGATATGAAATGGATGAGGCATTACCAGATGAAATTGCGGCGCAGGTCACTGAGATTGAAAATATATGGAGGGAATCCTCCCGGATAGAGCGAATTTGGCTGCACGATCGAAAAGTGTGGAGTAGTACCGATGAAGATAAGTGGCTGGGATGGCTCTCCACTCCAATGGATCAGGCTAACCATGGGCATCGGTTCCGCGAGATCGCGAAATTTGCCGGTGGGCATAGATTCCGGGATGCGGTGGTGCTTGGCATGGGTGGTTCGAGCTTATGTCCCGAAGCCCTGTCGCTTACATTTAACCCGGTAGATGGATTTCCCAAGCTTTCAATTCTTGATTCTACTGATCCTCTCCAAATAAGATTATTAGAGGAGCGACTTGACCTTTCAAAGACGTTATTTTTTGTCTCTTCAAAGTCGGGAACTACTCTTGAACCCAATATCTATGCCGATTATTTCTACGATAGAACTAGATCGGTAGTTGGGGAAGAGGAAGTAGGGAAGCGGTTTATAGCTATCACCGACCCAGGATCTCCACTGGAGGAACGCGCTCTTAGAGAGAAATGGAGTGGTATTTACCATGGGGTGCCGTCAATAGGCGGCCGATATTCAGCACTTTCAGACTTTGGGATGATACCTGGTGCTGCGTCGGGTTTCAAGGTGCTTGAGCTTTTGGAGCGCGCGGAAACCATGGCTCACGCTTGCGCAGCGTGTGTTCCATTGTCGCAAAATCCCGGATTTAGGCTTGGGGCAATCATGGGGGTATGCGCTAATCGTGGTGTCGACAAACTGACCATTATCACCTCGAAATCAATTTTTGACTTGAGTGCGTGGCTTAGTCAGTTGCTTGCAGAATCAACTGGCAAAGAGGGTAAAGGAATTATTCCGGTTGATGGCGAACCTCTTGGCGAGTCCGGCAGCTACGGCAACGATCGGCTGTTCGTCTATATAAAACTCGCTTCTGACGAGGATGACGAGAATCAGAGGAAGCTTGCGGCGATCAAGGATGCTGGATTTGCGGTTTGTGAAATTACTCTTGATGATCCTTACGATATTGGCCGAGAGTTCTATCGCTGGGAGTTTGCAACTGCAGTAGCGGGTTCGATAATAAATATTGATCCATTCAATCAACCAGATGTTGAGGACGCGAAGATCATTACTCGTGAGTTGACGGAAAAGTATGAACCTCAAGGGTCGTTACCAAAACTTGAACCGGTGGCTCGGGATGACCGTTTCGCAATCTATACAGATGAGTCAAATGCAGACCAACTGCGGAGTAATAACGCAGAGCTGACAGTTGAGAGTGCGCTTAGGGAGCATTTCAACAGGGTGGCTCCTGGTGACTATGTAGCGTTTTTGGCATACGTTCCAATGACTCGTGAAAATGAAGAGTCAATGACCAGATTGAGATCACTTGCTCGTGACCGCTTGAAGGTGGCCACCTGTGTTGGATTTGGGCCTAGGTTCCAACACTCGACAGGACAGGCATACAAGGGTGGCCCAAATACCGGTGTGTTTCTACAGATAACTTGTGATGACATAGCTGACATCAAGGTTCCTGGACATAATTACACTTTTGGGTTTGTGAAAGAAGCCCAGGCCAGAGGAGATTTGAACGTATTGACTCAGAGAGAGAGGCGGGCCATAAGAATCCACATCTTCTCCGATCTTTCCTTGGGACTAAATCGTCTGGCCGAGATCCTTGAGCGGATTATTTCGCAAAGGTGAGCCAGGTGGTTTCAATTTCGTCACGAGGTCGCCTGAAAGAATAAATCTTACTAAGGAGGAAAACTATGCAACTTGGAATGGTTGGACTGGGCCGGATGGGTGCAAATTTAGTCAGGCGGGCCATGGCTGGCGGACATGAATGCGTTGTATACGACGTGAACCAAGATGCGGTGAAGTCGCTTGCTAAAGACGGAGCAATCGGGTCAAATTCGCTAAAGGATTTTGTAGGCAAGCTGGATGCACCTAGAAATGTGTGGGTGATGGTCCCAGCCGGAGAGCTAACCGATAAAACGGTGAAAGATTTAGGAGATTTGTTGTCCAAGGACGACATAATTATCGATGGTGGCAACTCATACTATCGGGATGATATCAGGAGAGCTCAAGAGCTATCTCCCAAGGGAATCCATTATCTCGATGTCGGTACCAGCGGTGGTGTCTGGGGATTGGAACGAGGCTATTGCCTAATGATAGGCGGTGACAAAAAGGCAGTTGAACGAATGACTCCGATATTTACAGCGATTGCCCCCGGCCCAAGTGCTGCTTCTCGGACTCCAGGCCGAGAGGGTCAGTTTTCCCCTTCTGAGCATGGCTATCTACACTGTGGGCCAGCGGGAGCTGGACACTTTGTCAAGATGGTTCACAATGGAATCGAATACGGAATCATGGCTGCGTATGGAGAAGGGTTAAATATTCTCAAGAATGCCAACATTGGTTCACAAAAGAGGGACTTGGATGCCGAGACCGCGCCTATGGAGCATCCAGAGTTCTATATGTACGATCTGGACATTAAAGACGTTGCTGAGGTGTGGCGGCGAGGCAGCGTTATAGCTTCATGGCTGCTTGATCTTACCGCCCAGGCATTGGTCGAATCTCCTGACTTGCATGAGTTTTCCGGAAGGGTTTCGGATTCCGGTGAAGGCCGATGGACCGCGATAGCTGCTATTGACGAAGGGGTGCCAGCACCGGTATTAAGTGCCGCATTGTCTTCGAGATTCTTTTCGAGAGATTTAGGCCACTTCTCTAATCAGGTGCTTTCAGCAATGCGCAAGCAGTTTGGTGGCCATGAGGAAAAAAGCAGTGAGAATTAACGGGGTTGAGCATCTGTCATACTGGAGTCTTGAGAAGAAATTAGAAAGGTGCAAAGATGCCCAATGGCCGGATCGCGATTCTATTTGACATAGATGGAACCTTGATAACCAGCGGTGGAGCTGGCACTAGAGCATGGGCGCTTGCGTTTGAAAAAGCGCACGGTAAAGAAGTAGACATCGGAGAATTTTCTGATGTCGGTATGACAGATGCTGAGGTCGGAAAGCTTAGCTTCGAAGCGACTTTTGGCCGAAATCCCACTCAGGATGAAATCGAGAAGTTGTTGGAGCTGCATCAAAGTTTTCTTCCAATTGCCGTCGAAGAATCGCAGGGTTACAAGGTTTTAGACGGGGCCGAAGACCTTTTATCCAAATTGATCCTGGACGGGTACCTTTTGGGACTAGTGAGTGGGAACACAGAGAAGGGGGCTCACATAAAGCTGCACCGGGCCAATCTGAACAGATTTTTTTCGTTTGGTGGTTATGGATCGGATTCCACCGATCGAAGCGAATTGACAAATGCGGCGCTTTCCAGAGCTGAACTTACCTATGGAGCAAGAATACAATTGTCCCAGTTTTTGTCAGTTGGCGATACACCAAGAGATATAGAGGCAGCTCACTCGGTCGGGATTCAGTGTGTTGGAGTGGCGAGCCATAAGTTTTCAGTTGCCCAGCTCGCAGGTGCGGGAGCAGATTATGTTATCGGTTCGCTTCGGGAAGGATTGCCGCTCTAGGGAGTGGAAACGATTTATGTCATTTCAGAAGATCTAAATGATGACACAAAGCTCATTCGTCCGGATTCACCATGAGTGTTGCCAGGCGAAGTAGCTAAGCCGAGGGAGCAAAGCATGCCTCGGCGGAAGAAAGGTTAATTATTTTGGCTAAAGCAAAGCAAATGGGTGGTTCCGAGGGTCAGAAGAGATCGAAATCGCCCGAAAAGAATAAGTCCGGTGCGGGTGGCCCCGCTATGGTTCCGGGTGATGCAGTAATAGTTTTGTTTGGTGCGACCGGTGATCTGGCAAAGAGGAAGCTAATTCCGGGATTGTTTCACCTCAGCGAGGCCTCCCTGATGCCGAAGCATTATCACATTTTAGGTTGTGCGCCCGCCGGAACGGGAACGGATTCCGCCGGATTTGAGGGCTATGTTCGCAATGCGCTTGAGACTTTTGCAAGAAAAAAGCTGACCAAAACATCCTGGAATGAATTCAAGGTAAATCTGTCGTTTGTCGGCATTCAAGATAATGATTTGACCCAGCTGTCGGAAGAGATTGTTCGAGTTGAGTCTACTTTGGACAATCCCACCAGGATTTTTTATCTTGCGGTCCCTCCGGACGCATTTGTGGGTACTGTTGAAAACCTTGCCAATCATGGACTTGTCAATGAAAATTCCCGACTTGTGATTGAGAAGCCGTTTGGCCACGATTTGACGTCCGCTCGCAGGCTTAATTCGGCCCTGCATAAAGCTTTCAAGGAATCCCAGATTTACAGGATAGACCACTTTGTGGGTCGTGAGACTGTTCAGAATATCCTGGCGTTCAGATTTGCTAATGGACTATTTGAAGCGGTATGGAATAATCGCTACATAAATTATGTGCAAATTGATGTTCCGGAGACACTTTCAATCGAAGGTCGTGCTTCATTTTACGAAGCTACTGGAGCGTTCCGGGACATGGTTGTAACTCATTTGTTTCAAATTCTTGGATTTTTAGCTATGGAGCCTCCTGCTCGTCTCAGTGCTAACGAACTTCATCGAAACAGGACGCAAGTATATGACCGCGTTAGGGTACTTGACCCCAAGGACGTTGTATTCGGCCAATACAGGGGATATAAGCAGGAGCCGGGAGTTGCAAGGAGCTCGGAAGTAGAGACTCTGGTTGCGCTAAAAGCATTCGTGGACAATGACCGATGGGAGGGGGTTCCGTGGTACCTAAGGACTGGGAAGTCGATGGCAGCAACTCGCTGTGCGATTACGTTAGGCTTCAGGGAAAGTCCCTCTCATATGTTTGAATTTGATCAAAAGCTTAAAGCTAAAATTTCGCCCAATATTCTTTCTTTCGAGCTGTCTGATCCCGGAAGCGTAACTCTGGAGTTTTTAGTAAAGGAGCCGGGGCCAGACTTTCTATTGGAACCCGCAGCACTTTCGTTTTCTTACGACTCATCAACCTTGGCTGAACTCGAACTCGAACTCGAAGCTTACGAGCGGCTTTTTCACGATGTAATGTTAGGCGAGCATCTCTTGTTTAACACTTCTGATGCAATCGAAAGACTTTGGGAAGTGGCAGATCCTATTCTTAAAAATCCGCCGAAACCAATATTGTACGACAAAGGGGGCTGGGGGCCCAGCAAAGTCAGGGAACTTGTGAAACCCTATCAATGGTATCTTTCCGGGAGCTAGACAGAGATTTCGCCTCCTGGCTGATATTTGACTCCGTCTCAGGAACAAGGTTATTTTGCCGCTTGGCTGAATGGTAATAGTTTGTAGGCTCGGTCTAGGGAAGTTCCTATTGGTAATAGGAACCAGGAATGTGATGATGGAGCCATAGCATGTCAAAAACAAATGACGCTGAGCAAATTGCCGTATTAAGTGAAAGACTGAAATCAGCGCTGCACCTTAGCATTGAGCCTATTGGCATTGCTTTCAGTGATGTTAGACCAGATGAAATTGGGTTCTTTGATGATCCCGTGGCAGAGCCAGATTCTGACGGGCGATCTGGAAGGGTGTCGGCTGGTTGTGTTTTTTGGATGAAATCGGTGGAGAAAACTTTCACCACACGTCCCCAAGATCACGGGAACTGTAGCGTCGGCAGCTTCACTCATGGACTTTTGGATATGTCTCAAATAGCTGGCAATAATGACGTAGCTGCACTGCTAGGGTCTGGATGGGTGGATGAGGCCGCAGTTGTAGGTATCCCATTTGTGAGCCGGAAACATAATTTCATTACCTATGGACCCTTGAGCGCTGGTGAGTTTGTGCCAGACGTGGTGCTTTTACGTCTCAACGCCAGGCAGATGATGATCATATCCGATGCCGTAGACGTCCAGATCGAAGGAAAGCCTCAGTGCCATATTGTTGCCATTGCTAAAGAACAGGGTAAGGTGGCCGCGAGTGTCGGTTGCGCACTCTCACGGGCAAGGACAGGCATGTTGGCACATGAGATGACTTGTGCGATACCGTTTGCTTTACTTGCTGACACGGTCGCAAAGATTGAGAACGCAGCGAAAATCGATTCCGAAGTGGCAAAATATGCTGCAGCTGATGCTCGGCGTTTTGCAGGTTAGGCCTGTATTCCTTGTCTTTTTAACTGTGCCAGCCGGAATTAAATTTATCCGAAACAACTTATTCACTTTTAGGTAAACCTCCGTTAATCTTCTGTTTACCTTCTAGCCATAACCTCTGAAGTTATCAGATGATGACTGCATTGGCTCGGGGTTTCTTTGCCCAGTGCAGGTAAGGAGCTTAGTTAATGTCTTCGAATGGCAGTGGTTCTGGCGGCAATGGTCCGTCCTTGTATCAGGCTTTGGATGATGCTTCTCTAAATAGAAAGCACTGGACGACTGTAATTACCGCCGGCATGGGTTTTTTTACAGATGCCTACGACCTTTTCATTATTGGTACCGTCACTGCTATTTTGGTTCCCATTTGGCATCTTTCGACGGGTCAGCTTTCTCTTTTGAATTCGATCTCACTTCTAGCATCAGTGTTTGGCGCGATCATATTTGGAAAATTGATGGACGTTTTTGGCCGAAAAGCGATGTATGGCCTTGAAGTGGGACTACTGGTTCTAGGAGCTATAGCGTCGGCCTTTTCTGTCAATTTCACTGAACTTTTGATTTTCAGAATCGTTGTTGGTATTGGGGTTGGAGGGGATTATGCAACCTCTGCGGTCATCACTTCGGAATACGCCAACAAGCGGAATCGTGGCAAGTTGATCGGAACTGTATTTGCTATGCAAGGATTTGGTTTGCTGGCCGGGCCTTTATTCGCATCAATTTTGTTGGCAACTGGGGTAAGCAATGATATCTCATGGAGAATCATGCTTGGCTTTGGAGCGATTCCAGCGGCTTCAGTTGTCTACCTGCGTCGCAAGATTAAAGAAACTCCCAGGTTTACTCTTGAAGTCAAAGGTGATGTTGAATCTACCGCACAGGCTATCAAGTGGACCACTGGGGAGAACGTATCTGCAGGCGAATTGGCAGCAATGTCAGTGGGGTCGAAGATTCAAGAGAAGCTGAGCAACCCCTTCTTTTTGAAGCGTTTGATTGGAACGGCTGGAGCGTGGCTTTTGATGGACGTTGCATTTTATGGCAACGGTGTTTCGTCTCAGGTGATACTCAAGGCATTATTTGGAGCGAAAGCCAGTCTTTTGCACAACACGGTTGTGGCTGCTCTGATATTTTTGATATTTGCTGTTCCCGGCTATTGGGTGGCAGTGCACTTTCTCGATAAGATAGGCCGCAAGCGGATACAGTGGCAGGGATTTGCCATTATGGCTCTGGGGTACGGCATCATAATGGTGGTACCTGGAATCGTAAAGATTCCAGTTCTATTTCTGGTGATTTATGGGATTACTTACTTTTTCATTGAGTTTGGACCCAATGAAACCACCTTTGTCTACCCCTCAGAAATCTTTCCTACTTCGATCAGGGGTACCGCCGATGGTATATCTGCCGCTGGAGGAAAGGTGGGAGCGTTCGTGGCCGCACTGTTGATGCCAACCGTGGTAAAAGATTTGGGTCTGGCCGACGCTATGGGAATCTTGGCAGTTGTTTCACTGCTGGGCGTAGGGCTTACTTTGTGGGCTCTCCCTGAGCCTATGGGTAAATCGCTTGAAGATGCATCTAGCGAGCAAAGTTCTTTATCCACCGGGCGTAAGCAGAGAGTCAGTTAGCAAGTCCAGGTCCCTGGGAGCAAACAGATTCCCAGGGACCGCTCGCACCTCCCCGCTCGATTGAAAGTGTGATGGTGCTTTCGATTTTGATATAGATACCATTTTGAGTAAGGTTGCCGTAAAATGCTGATTCCATATGTCATCTACCTCAATCTTTAAAAAGCATGTCAGTTGTTTAGGCGGACAGTTATAGGGACTTTTTAGATCGCATGTCGAGAAGGTGCAGTGCTGAAGGGCTAATCGGCTTATCATTCCGGTGAACGCAGCCAATCCAACAGCACGGTCGCCGTATGCCTTCTTTGAGCTCGGAAATAACAGGGTTGAAATGTTCATCTCTGGTCTTTTGCTGCTTTACTGAAATTGTCAAGCAGATCCATTCATTGTGTGCTAGGTGGCT
>JAKBSX010000442.1 GCA_021844725.1 Actinomycetes bacterium
ATATCGTCAGGATATTTCCTCCACTTGGTACTGGTGAATCTTTGGGCGCGTATCTCAGAATCTGTTGCCATGTGGCAGGTCTCCTACGGGTTGCACTGGGGTAATAAATAAAGAGTAGTTGGAGAAAGGAAATTTTGGAATGACTTGCAATCTATGAGGCCAAGTGAAATAGATTTTTTTCAGCTTTAGCTTTTCCATAGCTGGAACTGGACTTAAAATCTAAGGTCAGCTGAACCATACTGGAATGTAGGCGGGTTTGCCTTGTTTGTCTCGGTTCACTCGGTAATCAGGCACTGCGGTATCAAAGAGGGGAGTGATCTGGCCAAGGTTCTATGATTCACAAACGGGGGTGGCAACAGTTGACGCAGAGATGCGTTATAATAAGATATAATGAACTTGCGTGAGTGGGCACTGTCCCAAGGCATACATCCTCAGACAGCATACAAGTGGTATCGTGCCGGTAATTTGCCTGTGCCAGCGCGTAAAGTTGGTCAACTCATACTGGTGGGCGACTTAGAGTCCCAACCGTCTGTATCCGAGTCCGCCGTCATATATGCACGGGTCTCTTCTGCGGATCAGAAACCAGACCTAGACCGTCAGGTAGCCAGAGTCCTTGCTTGGGCTACCGAGCACGGATACTCGATAAACCGCGTAGTAACCGAAGTCGGTTCAGCTCTTAACGGTGATAGGCGTAAGTTTCTAGCACTATTAAAAGACCCCAAAGTAGACACAATTTTGGTTGAGCATCGAGACCGCTTCTGCCGGTTTGGAGCCGAATATATAGTAGCCGCACTTGAGGCTCAGTCAAGAAGTCTCGTTGTCGTAGATCCAGCCGAGGTAGACGACGACTTAGTGCGCGACGTCACAGAGCTGCTCACATCGTTGTGTGCCCGTCTCTATGGTCGTCGTTCGGCTGCTAATAAAGCTCAGCGTGCTATTGAAGCAGTGTGCTCATGATCGTGGTGATGCGCACAAAAGCACAAGCCCAAACAGTAGCCGATCTAACCGGAGGCAAGGTTCTTCTTGATGAGAATAAACCAACAAGGAAAGTAGCGCTCACCGGAGATTTTGAACAATACCGAGATGCGGTGGAGTCGGTCAGCGCACTCTTCCAGCTATGTGACGACACTGGCGAGAAGGTCCCGACCGGTTGGACGATTACGGGTGCCTCTTTTGAGGTAGAGTGGCCCAAAGACCCGCAGTTAGCCTCTCGTGTATGGTCCCACTTTGGAGCCAGAAGGGTCGCCTACAACTGGGCACTAGCCAAGGTCAAGGCAGACATGGACGCCAAGGCAAAAGACGCAAGCTACCTATCTACACCGTGGACTCTTGAAGCTCTCCGTAAGCAATGGAACCAAGAGAAGAACGAGGTTGCTCCCTGGTGGGGCGATAATTCCAAAGAGGCATACTCATCGGGCATAGCTGACCTAGTGCAGGCGCTATCTAACTGGACGAGTTCCAAACATGGAAGACGAAAAGGTAGAAAGGTCGGCTTCCCGAAGTTCAAGTCCAAGAAAAAAGACCAGAACAGAGTGCGTTTTACGACCGGCACTATGCGCTTTGAGGATGATCGCCGGACTATTGTGTTGCCGACCATCGGGGCACTGCACTCCAAAGAAAACACTCGCAGAGTACAACGCCATCTTGCCAAGAACAACGCTCGACTACTCAACTGCACTCTGTCAGAGAGATGGGGCAGGCTGTTCGTCTCTTGCCAACTCGCAATCAAGACAAGCGTCATCTCTCCATCACCTACGATTACATCTGAGAAAGACCCCCGAGCTGGTGTCGATATTGGACTAAGGTCGCTTGCTACTATCGCAGATAGTAAAGGAAACATCAAAACTATCTCCAACCCAGCTCCACTAAGAGCTACCATTACCGAGCGCCGTAGGGTTGGACGCACTCTTTCACGACGGATACACGGATCGAACGGATACAGGCGAGCGAAAGCCAAACTCGTACAGTTAGACCGCAAGGCCGTACACGTCCGTCGTGAAAGCATCCACCAATTAACTCGTTACCTGGTGGATAACTATAGCGAGGTAAAGATTGAAGACCTTGACCTCGCTGCAATGAAGCGATCCATGGGGAGACGGGCATTTCGCCGTTCAGTGTCTGATGCCGGACTCGGGTCCTTTCGACCAACGCTTACCTACAAAGCCCAGCGTGCTGGAGTTAAGGTAGTAGTGGTAGATCGATTATTCCCATCATCTCAGATTCACCATGGCTGTGGAGGCAAATTAATAGGTGCAAAACTTGCTAAAAGGCTTACCTGCGATACCTGCTGCGTCGAGGTAGATCGTGATGAGAATGCTTCATTAAATATCCGTGATTGGTCGGTTATCAGTTGTGGGCTAGTTGAGTCCACTGCCCTGTCCGTTCCCAGGCCATTTGGTACAGGCGGCAGTTCAGATGATGGGACGACTCATCACCTGGAGAGGGCGCGTAAGACCAGTAGCAATACTGGCCGTGCTCGGAGAGGCGAGAACGACTCTCGGACTAGTGAGAACGAAGTTCGAGACGAGAACCTTGAAAAAGGTGCATCTAAATGAGTGGACTCACTATTTATCACTCAGATGCAACGGTATTCCAAAAGGAGGCGATTTGACCCTAAGCTATCGGTTAGTGTAAGGAGATTTTCTTGATTGGGAGCTCGTCGGTTCTAAAGGGGGCAGGTAATGATTAAGACGCAGGTTGGGATTATCGGAGCAGGACCAGCCGGGCTCATGCTTTCAGAATTACTCGCAGCTCAAGGTATCGAATCAGTTGTACTTGAGCGCAAAGACAGAGGGTATTGTGAAGCCCGGATCCGTGCCGGAGTTTTGGAACAGGGGACTGTGGATTTACTTGATTCAATTGGATTGGGCGAAAGGCTTCACCGTGAGGGGCTGGTGCATCAGGGGATATACCTTCAATTCAACGGGATCCGTCATCGAATCAATATGGCGGAACTTACCGGTGGCAAATGCATCACAGTCTATGGACAGCAGGAAGTTGTGCGGGACTTGATTAAGGCCAGACTTGAAGGGGAGAGGCCGCTCCTTTTTGAAGCCGAAGCTTTATCAATTGAGAATTTGACATCAGGTGGGGACCGGAAGCCGCAAGTGACGTTTATGCACCAAGGGCGCAAAGAAGTTTTGGAATGTGAGTTTGTGGCGGGTTGTGATGGATTTCATGGAATATCGAGAACCGCGATACCGGACGGACACCTGACCACTGTTTCGAGGGAATATCCGTTCGGATGGCTGGGAATTTTAGCTGAAGTTCCTCCGTCTACTGACGAGCTGATTTATTCATTTCATAAAAACGGATTTGCAATGCACTCTTTGCGTTCCCCACAGATTTCCCGACTTTATCTTCAGGTTGATCCGGATGATGATATCAGGAACTGGCCTGATGACAGAATCTGGAACGAGCTTCAAATACGCCTTGGAGCCGATGACTGGGTTTTGAATCAAGGTCCGATTATCGATAAAGGTATTACCCCAATGAGGAGTTTCATGACCTCACCAATGCAATACGGGAGATTATTCTTGGCTGGTGACGCCGCTCACATAGTTCCTCCAACGGGAGCAAAGGGTCTGAATTTGGCAATTTCAGATGTCAAAGTTCTTGCGGAGGTACTTACTGCCAACTTCACCAGTGATAATCATGGTCTTCTTGAAAGCTACAGCGAGCGTTGTATTCGACGGGCATGGCGGGCTCAGGATTTTTCCACGATGATGACATTTATGCTGCATCTGGATCCCAGGAGCGATTTATTTGAATTAGAGCTACAGAGAAGCAGACAGGAATTTACAGTTGGCAGCAAGGCTGCCGCTACAGCGCTTAGCGAAAATTATGTGGGGATACCATTTGATTCCCAGATCATGATGCCAAAATTATAATCATTGTGGCTTGAAAAGGTATTAAAGCTCCGATAG
>JAKBSX010000443.1 GCA_021844725.1 Actinomycetes bacterium
TGACTGGTGCTTTGAGTCCTGGGACGGTTGTTTATTGCGAGTCTTGAACATCGTTCATCGAAAGCTACTTTTAATTCCCCCGTAATCCCAAGCCCGTAATAACATGAAAATTCTGATAACAGGGCATAAAGGTTTCATCGGGTCGCATCTTTTCAAATCGTTGTCTGTGAATCACGAACTCACTGGTTTTGACATTGAAGACTCGTTCCCTGAGGGCAAATTTGATGTAGTGATACATCTGGCTGCGCGGGGGCTTATCCGCAAGTCAATTGAAAGACCGTTTAATTACTTCGAAGACGACCTTGCGCTGACTATGAAGTTTCTTGAAATGACAAGGAAGAATGACAGTGTGTTATTCTTCCCGTCCTCAGGTTCGGCAATCAGTCCATCCAATCCGTACTCGCTATCGAAGAAGCAATCAGTGGAGTGGATAAACCTCTATCGCAGACTTTACTCGATAAAGGCATTTGATATGACATTTTACAACATATATGGCAGCGGAAGCAGAAAGGGCGGAGTTTACCTATTTTCAAAGATGGCTCTGTCCGGAGGACCGATAACACTGCTCGGTGACGGGAATGACATTCGGGATTTTGTCTACGTGACCGACGTTGTCAGATTCATCACATCTTCCATCAACGGAGAGTTCAGACCCGGAAGCTACGAAATAGGCACAGGTGTCGGCACAAGCATTCGACAGCTGGCCGAGATGATATCTGAGGAGGTTGGAGGCGACTTGCAAATCAATATGGAACCGGACGTTATAGAGACCGCGCCACGCCTAGTGGCCAGTTCGCCAGCGCTCACCGCTTTTATTCCCCTTCGCGAAGGAATCAAACTGGTCATGAAATTCATCAGGGAGGAAGATTGAACGCATTGTCCCTTTTAACTCGCCGATGTGGTTGTCATATCGATAAGAATGCAAGGCGATGGCGAGCTTACTTGTAATCCATACCATAATGCTGGGTAAGACGTCTGGGCAGTGGAAATGAAGGCACTATTCCTTGGAAAGTTCAACTCTCTTGGCGGAACACAATTTCTAATCGAAGATGCTAGGATGGCGCTTGAACATTCTGGGCATTCTGTTGACGTAATTACAGGGAAAAATCATCGTTTTATGTCAGCTAAATACGGCAAAGTATACGAAACAGGCTATCCCTATTTTCCGGAAAAAAACAGATTATTTCTGCTTGCTAATTTCAGGAAACTCAGCAAGGAGCTGAGAAAGATAAATTTCGACGCGTACGATATCACATTCAACAATCATCCCACAACTTTTCTTTATAATGCAACAATCAACTATCTCCATGGTCCTTCCTTCGTTGATTCGGTCATTGATGAAAGTGGGAAGGTAATAAACAAAACACTCCTGCATTTAATCAGGCTATCGGGCATTTACAGCGTTTATGAGAAAAGCGCTTTCTTAACACACGGAAAGTACACGAGAGATATTTCAATGAAGCTACTACCAATGGTCGGTGTCTATCCGCGCTCAATTGATTACATTCACATTCCTGTTAATTACAGTCTCGACATAAATCTTGCCGAAAAGGACCCAAAGCTGGTTCTTCTGTTTGGCAGGTTAGCACCACAAAAAATGATTGAACCATTTTTGGAAATTGCAAAAAACTCCGATGCAAAATTTGTTGTTTCTGGTTTCTTTGATAACAGATTCAGTGATTTTATGGCGGCTCTGATAAAAAGCGCTCCGCCCAATGTGAAAATAATTCCGAATCCAACCGAGGAACAAAAAGTGGAATTATTTAGTAAAGCTTCCGTCTACTTGCATACATATATGAAAGAGCATTATGGCATCGCTGTAGCCGAAGCGATTTATTTTGGATGCGTCCCTGTAGTTCCAAAGTTCGGAGGACCATGGATTGATATAACAAATTCTGGTGAGTTTGGTCTTGGTTATGGAGATTATGCTGAAGCGTCTCAGAAAGTGGCCGAGGCACTTGCTACTAGGTCCTATGAAAGAGAGCGTATCTATAGATCCCGGGAAAGATTCGAATTCGGAAAATTTGAGTCGGCGCTCTTAAAGTACATAGAGGATGTTAAAGACAGAGATAGTGTGCTAATCTGACCCTGTTCGCATACGCTTATCCATGTATTTTTGGGTTATTGTGGATGATGTAAATACGTGATCTATATCGAACAGATTGAACGGATTATCCCCTTATCGTCAGGACTGCAAGTCCGTCTCTTGATAGATTCAAATGGCTGAAAGCCCGCTACAGATGTGCCTGGGAGGTAATACAACACTTATCGCTACTTCATATCTGTGATTTTATCACGGAGGCCAAGATCCGTCCAACTTCTGATGATTCCACGCCAATTTTACCCACATCCGAGAGCGTTTGACTGGGCGGCTTCAATCGGAAGGTCCTCTTCATCGCAACAATGCTCGCCAATTTGATATGGGCTTTGAGAATCTGATTGAACAATATAAAAAGACAAAGAGGATCGCGGTATCAGAAATTTGCGTGTTTATGGAGTATGCATTAACTGCATGGAAAATAAGCTTTTGTCGGTGTTTCGCTCACCACTTCTCTGTCAATCAAGTTATAATAAACCTGTAGCAATCTTGGGTAGACCAAGCACGCTGAATATGCAGTTGCAATACGACATTGGGTGAGTTGTGTATGAGGGTCACTACAGAAAAGATTAAGACTTCAGAGTCCGCCATAACCCTGAACATAACAGTGCCAACAAAATCTATTTTGTCTGATAGATTTAAGAGATTGAGGCAAAGTGTGATTGAAAATGGATTGAGTCTTGAATGTAATGTCTCTATGTCGGCTGTGGAAGACACTTTGCCATCATTTAGGTTCTCAAAATCGGTAAATAGGGGTTTCCAAGAGAATGACGCTGATTATTACGTTAACGTGAACGATGATGTGATACTGGGGAAAACAGCCTTAAGCGAGAGTCTGTATAGGCTACATGAGAATCCTGAAGTTGGTATACTCGGCGGCGTTCTGTGTTATCCCAACGGGAAAGTCCAGTATGCCGGTAATGGTGTCGCTCTGAGTGGAACAATGAAGTATTATTATATGATGATTCTGAAATATCACGCGCCTTTCGACGCTTTTAGAAAAATACGCCACAACAAGAAAAAGGGAATCGAAAGATTTCTTTTGTTTTATGATTACACTAATTTCAAAGAGACAAGTGAAGGTTTATGTGGGGCGACTTACCAAATGATAACTGCCCAGACAATAAAGAGCACTGGTGGCTATGATGAAAACTATGTTATGGGCTTTGAAGATTACGATTTTTGTCTGAGGGCCATGAAGAGTGGATTCAAGGTCAGACTCGCAAAAACTGTACGTTTGACGCACGAGCGTGGCGCTTCGGGAGTAGAGCATTCACGCATATGGGGGGACGAAGCCACTCAGATGCTATACTCAAAATTCAGTCCTGACGTCATACTTATGCTAGTGGCCCACAATGGACCACTGTTGATTGTTGATTGATTACGAAATGATTCACAGTGTTTTCGCGGGAGAAACTAAGAGTGAAATCATTTCGAGCAGTATCTCACTTAGATTTTATCGAATTGATGCTGGTTATGCAGGATTGTCAACATTTGTGTTTGAGGCAGATGAATGTGATAACCAACAATTCGACAGATTCCATCAGAACGTCGTTAACACAGTTTGAATCTGAGTGATTGAAGTAGTTGCCTTAAACCGATATGCGACATTGAGACTAGAGGCAACCTCCTTTTCACATGGGCTGCATTTTTAGTTTGATGGTACTGTCAGTACCTTTGTCTTATTGTTTGAAAAGCTGGACGTGTACACCTTTTGCTGTAAATTTCAATAGACCCTGTACCTTCACTCTTGAACATTAGGAGTGTTTGAGAATGGAAGCACAGGGCATAGAGAATAAGGATATCAGGGATTTAATAGCAGAGTA
>JAKBSX010000444.1 GCA_021844725.1 Actinomycetes bacterium
CGATCTGGTATCGCTCAATGGAAATGTACTCGGCCCTTGAAACCTGGGAATCTCATATCACTGCTGTATTTCATGGGTGGTAACCGTGACCATATGAAATGCTCGGAATCACCGCCGTGAATTCGAAGGCTGTACCGATACTGCTGGTTCGTTAGTGCCACCTAGAACCCATGCCCATGCTGCTAAGTCGATTGGATAGAGTAGGTAACCTACTCGGGTGGCGGGCGCTATCAGGATGGCAATCGACAACACCAGAGCGGATAACCATAAGGCTCCGGTGGAGACTCTGGGCGTTTTGTAGACGATCCATACAAGCGTTCCGATTCCCACCGCTAGACCAAATATAAATGCGACTTCCGGATATTCTTTCGAGATGCCGGCCAGAATATGTCCCGGAAGAGGACTTGCAGCAGGAGAAGCAAGTGAGGCAATTCCGGCTGGGAATTTGATCACGTTGTTGATAAGTGCTGAAAGATTGCGAATGACCTGATCACCAATGGTCCACGTCATAATTGTTAGCGCCGGAACAGCAAATTTTACTGCTGGTCGCCAGCCGTTACGGACGGCTAGAACACATGCTGCAATAATAACTAGCGGCCAGGCGGTGAACTTCATTATTGCGGCGATCCCTAAGACAATTCCAGACCATCCCCAGCGTTGACGAGAAAGCAATACCACGCCCAATGCCATAAGCGCAACAACCGGTATGTCGTCCCCTCCGGTTACAAGTGGCAGAGCGGCTGTAGGCAATATCGCCATTGCCTGAAAGGCAAGCATTGGGGATCTGTCAGACTTGGGCCGCAGTGCTATGGCGAGCCCTGTTGCAATTAAGGTGATCAGCATGAATCCAATACGCGGATCTCCGAGAGCTGATGGCGCATGAATGAGTGCACTCCCAATTCCAAAAACTGCCATACCTGGTAAATAGGGGAAAAAGACATTGGTGACAGGCACCGACGAAGCAGCGGAAGTAATATGGTTTAAATGCTCGATTACGGGATAAAGTGCCTGGCCAGAGAGAAGCCGAGAACCAGCAGCCTCGATTACTAGAACCTCAGGCTGGGCATGCATGATCGAGCCGAGTGAACCTGCCTGAGCTAAAACCTGCGATAGCAACGGCAAGAGTACAGCAGTTATGAAGACCAAAATTCCGATGGTAATTCTGGTTGTATTTCGTCGGTGGGGCGTGTGCTTTGCGGTCCACGCAGATGCCAGCGAAGCGACTAAATATGGGGCTAAGGCCATTTCCCCCCACCATCTATAGAGAGCTATTTTTGAAATTTCAATAGTTAGCAGGGCAAATACAAAGGAACCCAGATAAAGGAGAGCATCAATACCTTCAGGAGAAAGTGAATGTATTTTTTGCCAACCAGCCATACCGTATCTGTATACAGGTACCCTAAGAATTGTGAGGCCTTTTGAATTAGTCTTAGTATGAGACTCATCAAATTTATCAGCTAATTTAGGTAATTTAGGCGCACGTAGTACTACCAAATCTAAATACCTCGGATTCGAAGAATACAAATAAAATAGTCAAAATGACGGCAACACTAACTAGGCAATAATGGTTTCAAGGTACGGCAGGTGCAAAATTACACTCAATTTTCATCTGTCATCCGGTTATGAACTCCGGTTCCCAACATAGGATCCTAGTGCATAGTCGGCACATTATTATTCTATTTACCTCGAAGATCTAAGTGTGTGTTTATGACATATATATGATTTTGAATTAAATGCATATCTCATCTATTACTCAGATTTGAATAGCTACAATCTGGGTCCTTTTCTAAATATGCGTTATCCTGGGCGGTAAATGGCAGCTCCTTCTGAAGCAACTGTACGTTTCAAAGTCAACCGGTGCTTCAACAATAGCTTACTGCACGTC
Organism: Actinomycetes bacterium; assembly: GCA_021844725.1. The sequence goes on from JAKBSX010000444.1 coordinate 1,886, forward strand.
TATCTTTCTTTTTGACAGTCGCTGCGTCGATCTCTTTTGCCAACATTGCTCATAGCGTGAATTGTTTGCCGCCATCCACTAATTTCTCGAACCAAGGGCATCTGGTGACGAGTGGAAGAGTAATCCGAGTGAAGTGGAATGTTATGACAAATATTATGGAAGGTTCCCGCTGACTGATCCAGTTGGTCAATTCTTTGGGAGCCCACCGGAGCGACTATCTGTGACGCCCGACAAAGAGGGGCTTTGACGACCTCCTGCACTTGATTTGAACCACAATTATCCCAATCTATGATTTTCCTTGGCTTAGAGGCTGTCACGGATCTTTCACCAGCGCGATTACGAGATATCCGATTCGGTAAGCCGCCTAAGGAGCATCCTCGAATGAGCCGCCCATATAAATCCTTCGGTTACTTGTGGATCTCTTTCGTAGTCAATTTTGCCTAGAAGTACTTCACACCGTACCATTAGCTGCTGAGTCAATTTTGCTGTGTCAATGCAGAAACCCATATTGACAGATTCTCTATTAAGTATCAATATGGAAATAGTTATTGATTGTTAGGATGACTGGTATGGTTGAGGATCCAGCAGCGGAGTCTGCTACAAAAACACAGAACACAGATAAATGGCCTCCCGGAAAGTTCGTCAATGCCACCTGGCCGGCTTCATCGGGAATCCAGCACCGGCCTGCATATCAATACAAGGCTTGGGTTCCACCCTTTATAGCTGCAGCTACTCCCATTTTGACCGGGAAAGCACTCTTGTCACTTGTTAATGCTGAATCCCAATACAAAATGCTCCAACCCAAAATCTCAGCAATAACCGACGCCTTTGTGCGCATAGAAGCTCTCTCGTCTTCGCGCATCGAAGGCTTGAAGTTAAGCTACAAGTCTTTGGCCATGGCATTAGCTGGGGTGTCGAGGTCCTCTTCCACGGCAAAGGCTGTAGCTAAAAACGTATACGCAATAAACAAAGCGATCGAATTGGCAAGCGAAGCTCCATTTAGTGTAGCCATGATTCAAAATATCCATAAGATACTTTGCGAAGGAACCCAGCTCGACTCTATTGCTGGCGAAATCCGCGTCTCTCAAAACTGGATTGGTAAAGGACAACATGGCCCGAGCCCGAAAGACTATGCACCTCCCCCACCTGGAAATGTAGAAAGGCTCCTAGAAGACCTGTGCAACTTTGCCAACCGCACTGATCTCCCGGTGGTGTTTCAGATGGCTGTTACCCATGCCCAATTTGAGCTCATTCACCCATTTGGCGATGGCAATGGCAGGGTGGGACGCTGTCTGATGCATGCGGTGCAGGTGCGGCGTTTGGGTGCAGATACTCCACGGGCTCCCTTCTCGTCCGTGCTTGCAGCCTCTGTCGATGACTACATCGCTTCGCTTGAGAGGTACAGAGAGGGAGATTTGAATGGATGTATTGAGTTTTTTTCCCAGGCCATGAGCACCTCTGTGGGTCACATGAATTTCCTAGCCAGTGCTATTTCCAATCTGCAAGTCAAGTGGTTGGAACAGCTTGGTGTTACTCGAAAGGAATCGTTACAGCGAAAAGCTATCGCGCTATTACCCAGTGCTCCGGTTGTTGACGCAAAGCTGATGAGTTCGATGCTTGATGTAGATATGCATCAAGCGATTAGAACACTTAATACACTTGCTGATTTTGGCATTTTAGAACAGTTAACATCTGGGAAAAGGAACCGCGTTTGGGTGGCAAGCGAGATTATTCGCCTACTCGAGGAATACGACTTTTCCGTAAGGGTCTGAAACGGATAAGTCGTTACCGATATTTTAACAACGGCCAAATTCGAGAGGCTGTACGCAATAAATACAGCGCTATAGTTCACAGCACTGGGATCTTTACTGACATTTGCCCTAAGGTCGTGCAGAAAAACACCAGCCATCTAGTGTCCCTATTCAGAAGTACCTTTACTTATTGGGCTGAGGTACTTTTCTATCGAGGCAAAGATCTCGTCAGCTGTCTTTACCCACTTGAACGGTTTAGGATTTTCGTTCCAACCCGCTGTCCAA
>JAKBSX010000445.1 GCA_021844725.1 Actinomycetes bacterium
TTATGGCAACTACCCATTCAACTGAGTGGCTGTTGGTGAGTCCTCCCCAAAGAAGCGCAAATGAGGACATAGTCGAACCCACCAGGATGTTAGACATTGCTGCAACTCTTCCCCTCATTTCGGGAGCTGCGCTGCCTTGAAGTAGTGCCAGGTAGAGTGCCATAAAAGCTGACTGACTGGCGCCGACGAGAATTGCACCGATCAGGGAAAGCCAAACCAGGGTGGAAAATCCGAGCACCACAAGCGATAGCCCACTGATAACCCCAGTAATGATTAGAACTAATTTCAGGTCTAGCCACCTTGTGGTTATTATCACCATTATTGCACCCAAGATAGCTCCAACTCCCACTGCAGTTAGTAATTCCCCATAGATTCCACCACTGCTTCCACTGAGGTTGTGTTCAGCAAGTTTAGGAATTATCCCGGTATATGCCATTGTCAGGCCGCAATGGAGTCCAACCAAAATTAATAGCGTTCCGAGAAGGCGCTGTCTTGTTGATACGTAAACAAAAGCTTCTTTTAGCGGACGGTAGATGCCGCGATGCGTGGCGGCTACAAACGGGACGTGGTTGCGCAGGCTGAATGCAAAGCCGGCGCCAGCGAGGTAAAACAGAGCGCTCAGTATGTACACTGAGCTGGGTCCAACTCCGACCAGCAGGGGTGTCGCTACCAGTGGTCCGAGGAACTCCGATCCCTGTTGCGCTATTCTCACCATGGCACCCCCATTAACCATCCGCTTTACACCGATTACCGCGGGAACAAGAGAGGACCAGGCAGGGTTCTGGATAGCGTTTGCTATCCCAACTCCCAAGGTGGTGACAACCAGTAGTGTCAGGTTGAGATGGCCGAGGTAAGCAAGTGCTCCCGCAACTAAAGAGGAAATTGCGGCGATTGATTGACCGAGAGACATTATTAGTGTCTTGTTGTATCGATCAGCGTAGGCACCTGCAATTGGTCCAACAAAAGCAACCGGGATCAAGATGCAGAATGCAATGATGCTCGACCATAAGGCGGAATGAGATAGTTTGAAGGCTTCCCAACCAGCGACAACCAGGATACTGAACCTTCCGGAGTTGCCACTTAATATACTTGTCCAGATCCTGGGAAAGCCAGATACCTTAAAAGCGGCAAAAAGGGAAGTATCTTGTTCTACATCTTCAATATTTGTCTCATCAGAGTTCTCTTTATTATTTGTCTCCGGACTCAAATTAGTTTCCTATCGAATTGTGTTATTGATTGAAAAGTGCCTGCAGGAGAAATACTTCTGTCCCAGCTAAGCCCACCGAGAAAAATATGGTTGGGCGCCTGGATTCAAGCTGATTAAGATCGGTCTTGTTAACCAGGCTTGAAAGTCCTATTACGTCGTTGAGGTGCTCTCTTGAAAAGATGAGACGATCTGCGTATGTTTCAAGCTGCTTAGGGGAATCAGTGGCGCCAAGTTTGCATCTTTCAATAAGGTCAGTTCCAAATTCGCTGTTGCCGCGGTATTTTGGTCCAAGTGTATTGATATGCGCATTGGGACTGATCCACTGTGAATTTATTACGGGCTGTCTGCTATTGGTGGCTAAAACGATTAGGTCGCTATCTTCCACGGCAATTTGCTCGCTGTCCACTGCGATCGCATCCAGTTCCAGTTCGGTTCGTATTCGCTGCACCAGAGCGGTTCGTTTTTGTTCGTTTGGACTATACACTTTGACCTTGTTTAGTTCACGAACCGAAGAAATGGCCCACGCCTGGGCCCATGCCTGGGGCCCGCTGCCAAGTATTGTCAGCGTGGAAGCAGTTTTATTGGACATAAGATCTACTGCCACCGCCCCTATGGCTCCGGTCCGGAGAGGTCCAAGGACATTCCCAATTGCAACTGCCTGTAACCTACCGGTGTCATAGTCGTGCAAAGTAACGATTTGCTCACCTTCTTTGCCGTTTATCGACGGATTAGAGCGGTATCCAAACCAGTTGTTTTTGAAATTTCCACTTGTGAAATCGATCTTCACAGTGTCTAGATCTGACGATATTCTGGGTGGCGCTGATAGCTGTCCATCGCTGAGTGCCACTAGGGCAGATCTCATCGCGGCCACAGCTAATTTGGGAGTGACTTTTCGCAGTATTTCAGCATCATCAAGTATCGAGACTGACATTCGCTTACCATTTCTTTTTGCTGTTAAATATTTATAGACAAGTCTACTAATTTTGAAATAACGTTACCCAGGATATCAATTAGTTTTCAATCACCCCGTTACGTGGGATTCTTATACGGGCGTAGGTCAAATCCAAAAAGGCCTGGGAGCCTCAATTCTAGGCAATCCAGACTCAACTTTGCCGAATCGGGCATCCTGAGATTGCCACATTTGGTACGCTTCCGTCATCTCACTTTGCGTCCTCGCTACGAAGTTCCACCACATTAAAATCGGTTCTTCAATCGGCTCTCCTCCGAGGAGCATTATCGTCGAGGATTGCGGTGCGTATACTGGAAGTTCGTTTCTGCCTTGACCCAAATAGAGCAGCATGCCTGGTGCGATTGCTTTTGTGCCGACGGTTATCTGCCCCTCGAGGACGATGATCCCGTATTCGAATGCTGATTGAAGCTCGAGGGTGCTTTCTCCGATTGCGAAACTAATTTCTGCCCCTACGATATTGCCATCGGAGCTCGCTGGAGAGGTTGCATTTCCATAACTGCCTAACAATACGGTTGCGGTTGCATTGTCGAAGTTGGTTTGAGGAAGTCCGGAATGGTGTTCAAAGCGTGGCTCACCGTTCCTAGTGGAATCAGGTTGAGCTATCCAGAGTTGAATTCCATGCAACTTTTGTGATGGTTCACCAGGAGACTCCTCCGAGTGGGCAACTCCATATCCAGATGTCATCAGATTGAGCTGGCCCGGGGATATCAGCTGTTCGTATCCCAGGCTATCCCTGTGCACGATTTTTCCTTCTAGCAACCATGTGACGGTTCGTATTCCTATGTGGGGATGAGGACCAACCTCCATTGCTGCCTCACCCAAAGGTTGTTCAACGGGACCAAAGTGATCAGCAAAGCACCATTGACCAATGGTTCGCCGCTGCCTCTTTGGTAACGCCCTACGGACTAAGGTATGCCCTACGGTGGTATTTCGAGACGGGAATATATCGAAAGCCGGACCGTGCTCTTCGTCAACCGACTCAACTGCGAAGGACGCATCTGAATAATCCACAGGGCCGCTCATGTTTTCAGCTTACCAACTTTGGCTATATTGCGATGAATAATCAATGCGAGCGAAAATATATTTGAGGTTGTCCTGCAGTAACTTCCCAGCGCTGCTATGTTCATGTTATGGGTGGCAGCAGTTCGACGGGCCAAGTGAGACCAATAGGCCGTCGTGTTTTTTTGGGTATTACTGGACTGGGGTTGCTGGGGATTATATTTGGCGCTAAGACGCAACGATCAGTTTCAGATGCAATTGGCTCCGGCCTGGGTGGGCTTTTGCCAGGCGGCAATCGTTTCCGTATTTATAGTATTACCGGGTCATTCCCAAATATAAATCCAACGTCATATCAACTCAAAGTCACAGGTCTTGTAGAAAAGCCAATGACACTCAATCTCGATCAAATCCAGTCGATGCCAAGTGTCAGTCTGGTGAAAGACTTCCAGTGTGTTACCGGGTGGAGAGTATCGCAGGTCCATTGGGTAGGAGTAAAACTTTCTGACGTCATAGACGCCGCAGGGGCTAGCCCTGAGGCAAAGGGAGTGGAATTTTATTCCTACGATGGGGCAGACACCGAGAGTTTGACAATTAATCAGGCTCGCCTGTCGGACGTAATTGTTGCCTATCGGATGCTAGGCGGCCCTATAACTACAGCCCATGGTGGTCCGGTGAGGTTATACGTAGCTCCAATGTATGGGTATAAATCCTTGAAATGGCTTCGACTGCCGGGAAATAAAGG
>JAKBSX010000446.1 GCA_021844725.1 Actinomycetes bacterium
ATTCAACTTTGGCACAATCACAAACGCAGGCACTTGGAACCCGGCTTCCGACACTAGCTGCCACAATATTCACAAGCGGAAATACAATGAGTATTGCACCTATTTTGAACATTGACTCGTGGTATCTCGATCCCATCCTCCAAACTCCGTGGCTCCCCATACCATATGCCTAGTGTCTCACCGACATTCGGCGAAGCAGACAGGTATGCTTTGAGCAAGCTGTACATTGGAGCGATAGTGATGCTCATTGATATAATCGCGGGATGCGCACTGGATTTTGGGTTTGGTCTCTTTTTCGCATATTCTCTTGTCGCTCCGTCAACAAATACGTTTGAAGTGTTAATGTCTAGCGGCTTCCTCATTCGCGGAACAACATGGTGAAATTAGGAGTTGGAGAATAGCGGCTATTCGGCCGCTATTCTCCAGGTGTTTGGATCAAGTAGGGCAGCCGGTGCCCGGTGGAATATTGTGGCAGCTAGTGTCGGAAGCCGGGTTCCAAGTGCCTGCGTTTGTGATTGTGCCAAAGTTGAATATCGCGCCATTATCGTTGAATGTGCCAGTTGCAGTGTTGGTCAAGTTACCATCATTGTAGATGGCACCGTTGTTGTTGACCGTCTTGTAGTTATAGAATGTGCCGTTGATGTTGATCGTGATGTAATTCTTGTTTGTTATTACGCCGTAGTTGTTCACACCATCGCCTGCAGTGTTTTCTATGACCATCTCGCCGGTTTGGCTGATAGTAATACTTCCATATTCGTAAAGGCCAGTACTGCCGGATCCTGTGTTACCTATGTCGATCAGGCCGCTGTTGTTGAGAATGCTCGCAGTGGAGGCGTCTTGGAATCCCACACTGTCTACGCCGCTGTTATAGACTCTTATCTGGCTGTTTTGGCCATTTGTGACATTGCGGATGTTGTACAGCCCGTAGCTTCCCTCGCCAGTGTTACTGATCAGGATCTTCCCTCCTTCTGTGTTGGAAAAGTTTCCCTGATTGTACAGGCCTGCGACACTCAAGCCGTTGTTGACTGTGATTGTGCCAAGATTGGTCAGATTGCCGCGATAGTTGTTGACCCCGTAGCTATTGTCTGCATTGTTGTTGATGCCAATCGTGGCATAGTTGACGAGTTTACCCCTGTTGCTGTACAGTCCGTCGCTACTGGGCCCGGTGTTACTGATGACCATACTGCCGTTATTGGTCGCAAATCCCTCGGAGAGATCCAGTCCGTAGCTATCTTCACCGGTGTTGCTGATTGTTACATTAGCATGCTGACCGTTAATGAGAGTTCCATCCATTACAAGGATCATGCCGGCGCTGTACGAGCCGCCGTTCTTGATCGCGATGTTGCCGTCGTTGGTCAGTGTGCCAGGAATACCAAACTCCTGAGAGCCAAGCATGGCAACACCGAAGCTATTGTCCTCGCTGTTTACAATGGTGATATTCCCGTCGTTTTCCTCTGTGCCCATGCCCAAAAAGCCAAACGAGCTTCCGGTGTTATTCACAATCATCGTTACGTGATTTGTGAAGCTGTAAGAGTCGGCAAATCCGTAATTCCCGCCTCCGCTGTTAGCGATGTTGAGCACTCCGTTGTTGGTCACTGTACCGGTGTCGGTATTGTTCAAGCCAAAGCTCATGTAGCCGTAGTTACTGATAGTAAGAGTTACATAGTTGGTGATGCTGCCGCTCCTGCCGTACAACCCCACACTAAACTCTCCGTTGTTCGCAAGAATCATTTTGGCGTTGTTAGTCAGGGTAGCTGCGTTCCACAAACCGGTGCTATTCACGGCAGTGTTATTGATCACGAGTGCGCCATTGTTTGCTATGCTGGCAGAGCCGACGTTGACTATGCCAGTGCTGAGAACACCGTTGTTTTGGACAGAGATTATGCCGCTGGCGCTGTTTGCGAGAGTGCCAAAGTTGGAAAGACCGTAGCGTCCGCTATTTTCAAGCATAATTGCCCCAGTATTTGTCAGAGTACCACTGTTGGTAAATCCATTTCCGCTTGTTGGACTAGTAATCCCGATGGAAAGTGTGCCAAGATTGTTGAATGACCCAAAGTTGCTGATGGTGCCAGTTTCTTCTACATTGACTGTGCCATAATTTATCAGTGTGCCATAGCTCATCAAAGGGCCTGTGACGTTGATCGTACCACGGTTTGTTATTGTCAGGCTGGCGGAATCTATGGTTAACCCCGCATAACTCGGAATCACAAGCGTGGCCTTTGGCGGGATGAGAAAGCTCAGAGAAGTGTCATAGTAAGGTGCTTCCAGTGTGCAAGCCATTGTTTTGCCGGCCGTCCACGTTCCACCAATCGAGCTGCACAACGCCGGGCTGAGAACGGGGGCCTGCTGTTTTGCAGCGCTTGCTGACGGAAGAATGACCAGCATCGTGGAAGATAGTAGTATTCCTAGAAGAGTGATTGCAATGAATATTCCATATTTTTTCTTTAGTTCATTTTGCCTTCTTCTTTCATTTTCCATTTTACAGAATGACCTCGTCCATGAATTCGAAGAAGAAACTGATCTTGCGTCAATAAAAGAGGGTGATACGATTATCAATTCTGATAACTTGTCAGCTCACCATTGGCTCTCCGGTACTGCTTCATGAGTGGTTTGGCAAATCTTAGTCTATTGCTTTCTACGCTCAGTGCAAAGTGTAGAACAAGAAACCGCGTGGACACATGAATTGGATCCTCATCTGACTATTTTGCCATGACAAATCTCCTGAACTTTCGGCGAACTCGACTCTCTCACCTTTGTTCTGTCTTGCTTTCTCTTTCGGGCTACGAGGGGGAACCGCAGTAGTCGAATCTCCAACCACTTTCCGTCTTGACAAGCGTGATCTTCTTGTCTACTTTTAAAGTGCCTCTTTGTTCATCATCTTTTGATTCGACACTTTTCAATGAAGTCTTGTCGGGATCTTTTCCCTTCAACGCATCTTTCAATAGCATGTATTCCTTCTGCGTTGTCGCGCGCGTGCTAAAGTTGGAGTAGTAGTCTCGACCGTCCTCCCAATCATCGCAGACTCTCTCACTTTCGACGAAGCAAAGATGCTTTAGGCACGAATATGTACAGTCGTAACGGCGCAGGTGATAGCAGGTGAAGCAGCATGTTCCAGTTGGCCACTTTTTGCTTCCCCTGAAACTAGGCAGGTAGGAAGAAGCGGGTTTATCACTCTATTGGGATCTCCCTGTCTCATGTGATTACCTGCGAATATCTGGGATCATTTCAGACATCAACCTGAGATACTGGACTCCCGTACTCGTTATCCTGTAGTGTGTCACGAATTTTGGCTTCAATCCCCTTTTCTGAGCGTCGTTCGCTAGCGACTCTCTTGTCCCCTCGATCAAAGATAGCTCGCAGAGCTCCAAGAGGTGCCGCGCAAGAGTAGCCTGCTTTACAAGTTTCAATTCCTTGAGCAACTTTCTGTGGCTGATTCCCTCGTTTTGTTGGATCGCTCTCAAAATCTCTTCTACTTCTCCGAACACGTAGATTACGCTCCTTCGCGTCTTTGCACCGTCCTGATTAGCGCGATGAGGGATCATTTGCCAAAGCACAACCTGAGCAAGTGCATCGAAAGATGGTACGCGGTCAAACGCGGGTGGTTCCACTGTGTAAAGAACACCTACGCGTAAAAAGGTTACTGTAATCTTACTGTCCTATTACTGTATCATTTCGGTTATCAGTCGGCTAAATACTAGGGATTGGTATTCTAGAAGATCAAAGTTGCAGACACAGCAAGGCTCGGTTGGTCTTGATCGGAGAGGCAAAAGCGCCCAAGACTTATCTGCTTCCTGCCGGAAGAGGTGCCAGTGTAGCACAATAAGACAGTGTCCGATACACCAGGGTCCCTGCCAGAACGATATTTCGCTCGAATCGAACCATACTCACATTCTGTACCAAATAAAGAC
>JAKBSX010000447.1 GCA_021844725.1 Actinomycetes bacterium
TATTGAGCTTTTACACAAGGGCGCAAGAAGCAGTTTCTACGCGTATCAAAGCACTCCATGATAAGCAGCTACGGGTCACCAATTTACCAACCGACCGAGGTTCGCAAAGGTATCTACCATAGAAAAAGAACCCCTTGGGCTCATCAACGACCTCAGCCTGAACTGGACTTCTCCATTCAAGAAAGTACAAACAGTCCACACCTCTCCGACAAGCACTCTTGGCGCGGCCTCGCCTCCAACAAGTGCCCGGCTTTCCGAGATAAGTTGACTAGTCGGATCGATCGCAAGTGCGGCCGAAACCACGTATCTAATTGTTCTAATTGTAGATTGGTCAATTTCACAGTTACCCACACGAGAGGGGCAATCCAGACTGGACTTTCTAGGAGGTCAACTGCACATGACTACAGAGGCGAGTTGAAATGTTTGGCCCCCTCCACCCCAATGTCTGGACACCCGCAAGCAATTATTGATCCGAACTTTCGCTTAATAAAGGGCTTTTTGAACGATCAGCCTTTAGGTCTGCCTGAAGTGTACACCATTGGCAAAAAGCGGCGCAGCATACGGTTAGGGCAGAACTTTCCCAGTTTGACAAGGGACTCTATTGACACCGAAACTACCAAATTAGCCCACTTTTTGTCCAAAGCAAATGAAATTGAGCGAAAGAAATGCTGCAACAAAGGGAGCACCGCAGATCTGTATCGAAACTACGTCAGCAATAAGTTTGAGTCTGCCATCGAGATCTCTCCCGAGGAGCTAAGAGTCGACAGCGTGCCCTTACCGACGAAGGGTGTAGCTGTACGATCCAGAAGGATGATCTGCCAAAAGGCGGACCTAAACTGGGCGGCACCCAATCGGCTAAGGCGACACTATTCCCAACGACCAATTGAGCCAGTTAGCTCAACAACTCAGTTAGTCAAAATCATACAAATCAACCCCCCAGGCTGGAAGATGATTTGGCAAGAGTCTGACATCCTCGAAACTAACCACCGAATAAGCCAGGTGGCCTTTGGAGCTCGACGGAAATCGAGAGGCGATCCCGCCTGGTTAGAGTACGGCGACCTAATCGGGTTTGCGCTAGTGGATTCGGTCGCTAAGCCATGATCGCCGACGGGGTATCGATTATCCAGGGTGGAGAAGTGCTCATCGATTATCGAAAATTTCGGCCCGCTACTGAAGCGGCCAGCATTCCCGGAAAGCTAAGTAGCTAAGAGATGAAGATTAGAACCCGTTTGACCCTGTTACTTGTAGTGGCAACTTCGATCATCTTCGGCGTAAGTGCATTCTTGATGGTCCAGCTCCTAACTCGAAACCTGTACGCAAACCTCGATAAAAGCCTCACAAATCGAGTTCACTTTTTGACCAAAACCCTTACAGAGGTGGAGCATGGAGTATCCACCAGGCCGACACCGCTCGATCACCCGCTCACACTCGGAGGAACCCGAATCATCCCCTTGGTCCAGCTCGTCTCCAAAAAAAATCGAGTCGTTGCCAGCTTTCCAACAGGATCTAGTTCCCCGCTCTTGCCTTCCAGTACCATTTCACAAGCAGCTGACCATGTCGTCTTTCTAAATGCAACCCCAAAGGGCTACTCCGGAGAATACCGTTTCTTATTGGAACCGTCCTCATTGGAAGCGAACAGGACCCTTGTGATAGCGAGGCCAATGGGCGCAGACGCAGAGACGATCGGGCGGCTCAAAGAGTTTCTATGGTTGGGATGGCTGCTGATCATGTTGCTCGCAGCCCTCGCCGGGAATATCCTTTCCAAAAAGGCCCTGGCCCCTATTGAGCACATCCGTCAACAGGCTGAATCTATTGAGGCAGGAGCGGAAAGTATAGAACTGGAAATACCGAATACCGCAGATGAAGTCGAGGCACTAGGTAAAACGATGAATGCCCTTCTCCTGAGATTGCACAAGGTGTTTTCGGAACAACGGACTTTCTTATCCAATGCAGCTCATGAGCTGCGAACTCCGCTGGGATCCCTCCTTCTCGAGCTAGAATTAGCCGACCAAGCTTCGAGGAGTAAAGAGGAACTGACACAGGCTGTAAAGGGCGCACTATCAACAACTCAAGCTATCGCAAAGCTGACGGATAACCTCTTTTTGCTAGCGGTGCTGGACGAGCGGGGAGGTGACACCGTCCGTGAGAGTGTTGACCTGGTTGAAATCGTATACCAAACAGCCTCAATGAGAGAGGATCTCGCCCGCAAAAAAAGCGTAACCATCGATGTATTAGGTCTAGAGCATGCGAAAGTAAGAGCAGATCCAATGCAGATCCTGATCGCCACCGGAAATCTCCTCGACAACGCCATCAGACATTCTCCTCCGCAAACCAAGGTGGTCGTTTCAGTTGAAACAATCGACCGCCAATTCCGAATATCAGTAACCGACCAGGGGGAAGGTTTCCCTCAAGAGTTTTTGCCGGTAGCTTTTGACCGCTTTTCCAGGCCAGATAATGCCCGCAACAGAAAAGATGGTGGAGCGGGCTTGGGCCTCGCTATGGTCAAAGCTATCACCGAAGCCCACGGTGGCAGGGCTGAAATAGCAAGCGGAATTAGCCCACCCACTACCGTGAGCATCTGGATACCAGGAATCCCCGAAAATAGCGGAACTGACTAGTCGCCGATCCAAAAAGTATCAAAGACTTCACAGCCAGCATTTGCAACAAAGTCAAACTTGACAACTCGAGTCGATGGCTTACTCGTCCACGCCATAGATCGCATAATTCGGTCGGTAGGCGAGTTTGCCCTAGGCTTTCCAAAATGATAGTTCTTGCCGCTGCGACAACTACCCATACCGCCTACTGGGGGCGATACTAGGCTGCTCGATGGCTTGATGACATCTGTTACCATGCGGCCGAAACCAGTTGGCCAAGTTCGCCGCCCGCCCGATCTTGCCCCTTTCTGCGCTTTAGAATGGGAAGGAGGCGGCAATGGCGAAATATCAGGAAGAATCCAAGCTCTCCGGATTTCGCCTGCTTTAAATCTAGATCAACTCGCACCACCCAAACAAACAAGGTCATTGGCCAAACGACTTTCAGGTGGCGCCTGGGCCCCTCAACGGGTTCAAAGGAAGATAAAATGATGCGTAATTACAAAATGTGGCTAACTGATTTCTATGACCCTAAGCCAACTAAGCATGGGCGATGGATAGATTAATGGTCACCTTTAGGCACTTCAGTTCTCTCAGCCGGATCGTCGACTATATATCAATGGTGACTGTCCATCTTTTTCTTTCTGATTCGCTTACGGGGTGGTATCAAATCAGCCTTTACTGGACGAGGTTTTAGCCGTGCATTCTTGCGCTCAGAATGCGAAAGGCCGCCGTGGCTCGTTTCTGAATTGGCAGCTATTCAAAATTATCCACAAGGATTAGATGAAGAATATCGGCCACTCGAGGGGGCATTAAGCGCAGAATAATAAGAAGGATCCGATCAGCACAAACTGATAAGGTCCCCTCTAGCTGCTCCTTTCTCAGCCACTTATCATTGCACTGTAAAATAATTTTTCTAAGGCAGCTTGTTTTAATATCCGATCATAAGACGTGGGTCAAGGAAGGGAGTCAATGGTCAGATAAACCTCCAGCTAACTTCTTAGTAATCGATTATGGTGCGCCCAGAGAGATCGGTCTCTTGCACCTCATGTTCGCCGCGAAATAAAAACAGCGTTTACCCGACCTCAAAAAGAGTAGATTGTGATTCCCCCTGACGTCCACATCGGCCAAAGATTGCTCAACATGGTGGAATTCGATTCCGCTGACCTGGGCCATAAGGCTTCGCTTAACAGCGAAGATCGTTTTGGGGGAAAAGCACTAAAACCGACAGCGAATGAATTTATTCGAACCTACAAACCCGGTTTCGTCGGTTGACAATGCGACGATTGAACCCGCTCCAAAGTAGCTTAGT
>JAKBSX010000448.1 GCA_021844725.1 Actinomycetes bacterium
ACAAAGAACGATGACGTCCCAGATCTCGTGCCTCAAAATCTTGTGCCCGAACGCCTCGCCCACCATTTATGAAGATATGTATTCGGTCTGAACAGGTGCTTGTTGAATGATTCTATTTCGGCGAGTGCGTTCGCTTCCTCTTCGGGGAAGAAAGCATCTATCGGAACCGTATCACCGAGCCGTACGTTGGGTTTTTCCGCGACAGGAAACGTGAAAGCTATCTGTGTCGGCTCCATACTTAACCGACTACGTTTCTGATGTGAGTGGACATAGGTTTATTGAAATATAGTAAGAAGGAGGGGGAATTGCTGAAGAGTTGTTAGAAGGGTGCTGGAAGTGGCTTCAGACGGTGGCCATCCATAGACAGCACAAATCCATCGATCGGTGAGATTTCAAATATGCAAGACTGAGCAGCCCGAAGGACCACGACGTTGTTCTGCGAAAAAAATGCACTACGAGTGCAAAACTCAGCAAGAATGGTATCCATCTATTTCCTCCGGCGAATGAGACTGATGCGCGCCACGGAGGCTTCCGCAGTCACTTATGGCCTACATCATGGTCGGGTTCTCTTTTCGGCAGCACGCTATCTGGAATTTGCTTTATTTTGTCTATTCCCGGTTTTGCTATTCCTAGCTTATTCTTGGCCAACCCCATTTTTATGAGATTGACAATTTCTAGAACTGTGCGAGGGGCAGCAAAGCTATACCGATATTCATTCCGAAGGGTGGTGATAACGTCCATCAGATAGAATGAGTCCTTTGAGAGTACGGCGATATAGTTTTCGATATGCTTTTTCCATTCACGCGGCCGCTCGTGGATCAATAACAAAACCAGCTCGTGTCTTCGAAGTTCATTCTTTTCCTTAGCTAGTTGTTCGAATAGTAATGGCCCCATTTTGCTCGAAAATAAATCGTCCTTGAACAAAGAGACAACGTTTTCGGGAATTGCATTTAAGAATCTACCGATTCTCTCATCCATCGAACCCTCAACATCACCAATCAAAATGAAGCGCAAGCCTTCAAGAGTCGCGGAGCGATTCGTCACGAGCATGGGCGTCAGCGCAATTAGGACTTTTGACATTTCCTCCCAGCAGCCCATTATCTCGTCAAGCAATTCTCGTTTACGCTTAGGGCTAACATAATCACTATTGCGAAGTGCTCGAGAGGCGGCGTTCATAGATTGCAGCAGCAGCGCCAGGGAGTATTCTCGAAAGATTCGGTGTATGCTTTGGTCATACGGTCTTGTTGGATCATACGTGCGATCAGCATATCGGTCCTTGACCGGGTCGGGCAATCTTGACTTCAATACATCCTCCCCAATCTCATCCTGCATTCTCTGGAGGCTCTCGGGCGTTGGTAACCATTTTGCAGACTTGTATGGGTTCATTCGATCAGGTAAACCCACTTTATTCTTTACAGTGTCATGTATCGCTCGGAGATCTCTCGCCAGTATTTCGAGAGCGTCCTCACGTTTTCGATCTATCCCCGTGTAGAATTCGACTATTTCGGGGAATTCGGTGTATCTGTTTTCTTGAAAGACAAACTGAGCGAATTCTTGGTTTTGGTGCATTCTCCGCGCGGCGAAATAAAGTATCCAATAGGTGGCCCTAAAGCAGTAGTCACCGTCACGTTTGACGATTATGCGGTTCGAATAAAGAATATCAAAGACGACTTCAACTTCGAGGTCTAATAGATTCTCCTTACAGAACTCGGTTAGTTCGCTCAGGAAGTACTCACGGGAGAAGGAATAACGGTCCAACCGGATCATCTGTTCGCAGAAACGGCCTAGCACATATTCGCAGTCTTTCACGTCGGGTTTAGTTTTATACTTGGGTATCCCGTCCATGTCGAAAAGAAGAAATAGAACCATCTCAAGCATTTTCGTCCTATTAACAGGGCTCTCATCAAAATATTTCTCTGAGACCTTCAATAATGTCAGACAGTTTAAAGGAGTTCTATGGATATTCAGTGTTTCCAAATCTGAGACAACTTTTGTGATTACG
The DNA here is from genome assembly GCA_021844725.1 of Actinomycetes bacterium. Next base: position 2,003 of record JAKBSX010000448.1, read on the forward strand.
GCGTCCTCCTCTCCAATGTGTTTCTCTTCGTTATATGCGGCGACGACTTTCCTGATATGGCCTCTGGTGAGTGCCAACAAATAGATGACGTCGAATTCTCGACCTGTCTCCTCATCTTGCGATTCACTCGTGAACTTGAAGTCGTCGATGGTTTGCATGACTATAATGGGAATGTTCTTAAAAGACTGACAAAGCTTCGTAAGAACCCTGAGAGAGTCCTTTTCAAGATTAGTCCATGAATCCAGAATGATGCATCCGACTCTCCCCATTTCTACTCCGAAGACATCCAACTCTTTTTTCACGGCCTTTTCAACATTATTGTATTTGACACTCTTTGAATCCAGATAGAGCCAAAAAGAAGACCTATGGCTCCAAGCTTCTCTTGCAAGGTGGTATGCCAGGCTAGTCAGGCCAAACTGGGGGGGTGCCTTTATGATGGTAGATTTCGGGCCGGAAATGAGATCACTTACGAGAACCGTATTATCAGTGTTGTCATCAGCATTTCTTGAAAACTCGTTTGTCTTGCTGAGAACCGGTTCTACCCAAACGATAGGTTGAGCTGAGAAAGATTGGAGAGCTTCTTGTAATCTTCCTTCCAAGAGCTTGGTGATTTTGTCATTTAGCGTATCCTCCAGACTCACCAAGTCGTGCGAGATTGGCACTCGGCCATCATCAGTGTCAGAAAAATTCACCCCCGTTACAAAGGATTGATTCTTCGTCCATTGTCTATACTGAATATCACCCACCCCCCCTTCGGTAACAGAAATTATTGCATATCCAAGCTCGTCGGTTTTGTCGGTGAGCAAAGGCGGAGCCGAACACTGCACAAAAGACCCTCCATTCGTGAGGATGTGATATGTTGATTGTTCGTGCACATGTCCGGACAAGCAGAGCGAGAATTTGTTCCTAAATGTAGTAGTCAGTTCTCTTTGAGCCCAATCTGTTAAGAAGCCTATTGGATGATGCATCACCAGTATCTTTGTTCTTGCCGTGCAATCTGATAGCCATTTCTGGAGACTTCTAGTGTCGACTGCCAAGCGCCCGCTATCATCGGTCTTCTCTAACCCTGCGCTTGAACACAGAGCAGTGTTTAGGCAATACACACCTATCCCATCCTCAATCTTCCAGCCAGCACCGGATGTCGTATTACCGTTTATTCCTAATGCCGCGAATCTTCCTTCAAACCGGTTGTAATTCTTGAATTTCATTGTCAAAACATCGGGTGCGTTAGAAATGTAGTTATTGAATTTCGTCTCGCTCAGGTTCTGAGAAACCACCCCCTCATGTTCTACCCAAACCGTCTTGAGATAATCTCTTGAGATGTCATGATTCCCTGGCACACAAATCCTTTGGCCTATAGGGATGTTTAATTGATTCAAGCGCTTATCGAATTCGTTCAGGAACAGGTCGTATAATTCAGGGTCACCTCCTTCTAGGACAACGTCGCCCGAAAAGACTACATAGAGATCCGTCGGATTCAATTTCCCAACTTGCTTATTCAAGTCAGTGAAGAACGCATTTAGTACCACGCCCTGAGTTTCTTCCCACCCACGGCGGAAGTGGAGATCTGACAGGTGAATTATCTTTTTCATTGCATGTAGCTCCTTAGCAATTTGACTACGGCAACGCCCTTCCCCTACCGAAAATGTGGGATATTGGCGTTGCAAGCCCTGACCGCCCCCTAATTCCCTTTGGTCGTCCGCCACGAAGTTAATGCGACATCGCCTGAGGTTCAACCTTTTGCGCATGGAACATGCGGCATGGCACCTCGGTAGCCCAGTTGAGCGGAGGAAACTTCAGGCAAGGCGAGTGTAATTCCTCTTAGCGTCTTAAACCGTTCAGACGCCGCTTAGCCCTTTGTTTGTCATCGCAATCCGCGATGTCAAA
>JAKBSX010000011.1 GCA_021844725.1 Actinomycetes bacterium
GTTTCCTCGCTGCAATGATTCTAAAGAGTGTGGATTTTCCCGCGCCGTTAGCCCCAATAATCCCACGGCACTCCCCTTCAGACACGCTGAGACTGACGTCGTGCAAAGCTCTCACCGCACCAAATGTCTTCGATACTGAATCAACTCTGAGAATCTCAGACCTGGTCTGCTCAGTCAAGCTCACAGTCACCTCCAGACATTGGGGAAATTCGCTGGTTGAAGCTTTGAAGTCCAAAGTCTCTCAGTCTCGCACCAAAAATAACACCAAACTGATTTTCTCTAAGGTGCACCTTCACTACTCTCCTAATCCGTTTGCATATAGAGAACAAAATGGAAATAACTTCCAGTTTCAAGCTCCAAACCCCCCTGGGTCATCCTTCCCCAACCAATTGCTTGATCCTTTATATCTATTTTTCTCTGAGTTATTTGGCAGAAACTTTCAAATTCAGCTATTTGATTTAGGCTTGCCAAGCTTAAGTTACAGCTCTCAGAGCCACCTGGACCGTGGCTTCGGTTTAAAAAATCAATTGATCGAGACTCTCTGCGACAGACTGGCTCCGTGCAGAGAGTCTTATGTGTTATTTCATGTTCGAGGAAAACTGCTTCTTTTGCCAGCTGGTAGGCACATATGCCCCATTTACAACCCTGACTAGGAATATTGCGTTAGATTGCAACCCTGACACATTGGTAGCGGAATAGTGGTAATCCCCTCCCGGGAGAAGGATCGACATATTCGAAAGCTCCTTGGTTATTGAAGCAGGTGACGTGGACTTGCCTTTCTCGATCGCAGCTGCGATAAGTTCCACACCTGTGTAACCTGACGTGGCAAACTGGGATGGAAGCCGACCATATTTTTGCTGATAAGGAACGGAAAGCTTGGTAAGCGCTGTCTTTAGCGGCGATGCAGGCAGCTGATTTACTATCACATTCGGAGTGGCATCCATCACAATCCCATTAGCCGCAGTACCGGCCGGCTGAAGAAACTCTGGAGCCGCTTCAGCTCCAGTCATTAGAAGCTTCACGCTGCTGGAAAGTCCAAGCGCCGCAAACTGCTTTGCCAGAATCACAGGTCCAGCACCGATATCGAGCACCACTAAAGCCTGGACGTTAGCTGCGCTCACCTTGGAAAGAGAAGCGCTGAAGTCAGTGCTGGTTAGTGAATCCGTCTGTACCAGCTTGATATTGATTCCAGCTGCCTTGGCTGCTGTTACAAATCCTTTGTAGGCATCGATTGCAAAAGAATACTGGGAATCGTAAAGTACCGCCACATTAACGAGTCCCTTCGCCTTCATGTATGGTACGAGCCTCGAACCGTATTGGGAACCGGTGTTGACTTCGCCAAACAAATAGTGAGAGGTAGTCCCTTGAATAGGTGCAGTTGCGATATAGGGTACTTTCTTTCTGTTCATAGCCCCAACAGTTGCCAGGATCCCATTGTCATCGATAGATCCCACCACCCCCACATCTCCTTTGGCTACCAGATTTTGATAAGCCAAAAGCGACTGAGTGGAATTTGATTGATCGTCTTGAACATCCAAGATGACGTGATGGCCATCAATTCCACCACTTGCGTTCAGCTGGCTCACTGCCATTTCCGCACCCCGCTGCTCACCAAGTCCGAGAGCACCTAATGGACCAGTCAGGGATGTATCAACTCCGATTCTTACAGGAGCCTTAGATGCTGACGATGCCGTCGAACTGGTCGAAGACGAGCCACAGGCTGCCAGCGCCAACATCGAACCTGCTAATGCAGTTACAACTTTCAATTTCATAATACTTATATCCCCCAAAAAACCCAGGCTCACCAAATTGGTGGCCAGACAAATATCGTTAGTGCCAATTGAAATTCAATTACGCATAGTCACGAGTCGTGCTTGGAGAATCTCCGCTCGCCATGACCGATGAAACATAAAGTTGGATTTATGCAAACCAGGCAGCTGCTTCTAATTATTTCGTATTCAGTACCTGGATTGACCTATATCAAAACAATTAATCCTCAGCCCGCAAGACACCTCCTAGCTTGAATTGCCATAGCCACCCCGAGATTCGCACTCGATATAGCTGGCCAGCTCAAAGCTATGGTTGAACCATAAATTCCGCTTTTGCAACCTGGCCAAAAAGCTAAACTGCCGTTTGCGGCTTGAGTTATCCGGATATATTTCCCACAGTTCATATCGCCCCTGCCGCGCTTAGTTCTTCGATCTCGTCAGGCTTGAGATTCAAAAGGCCGCCGTAAACTTCCCGGTTGTGCGCTCCCGGATCGGCCTGGCCTGCAAATTTTATTTCACCAGGAGTTTGCGAGAGCTTCGGAACTATTCCAGGCATAGTGATAGGTCCAAGAACGGGATCTTCGAGTTGGATCAGAAGCTCACGCTCCCTGAAATAAGGGTCACTAAATATGTCTGCCACCGTATATACCGGACCCCCGGCTACAGAAGCCTCGCTCAGAATCCTTACCAACTCCTCGGAGGTGTATTTGCTGGCCCAATCGGCGATAATCGATTCAATCTCCTCTTGGTTTTCGCCACGGGCAATATGGGTGGAAAACTTTGGGTCTTGCGCCAGCATCGGCATGCCCATTGCTTTGGTAAGTCGGCCGAAAACGCTATCCTGATTGGCGGCAATGATAATCCACTTGCCATCCCGAGTCTTGAAAAGATTAGAAGGTGCCAGACCTTTAATACCAGTACCTGATGGCTGACGCACCGCTCCGACGGCACCATATTCGGGCACTACACTTTCCAGCATGGAAAAACAGGAGTCCACTAGGGACACGTCCACCATCTGTCCAGTCTCGCCTCCTTTGGCGTCTCTCCAGTATAAAGCCGTCAAGATCCCCTGAAAGGCAAACATCCCGGCCAAACTGTCTCCCAGAGACAGTCCTGAGCGAGGAGGTGGTTCACCTGGAGAGCCGTTGAGATACCGCATACCCCCAAGCGCCTCGGCCACCGAGGCATATCCGGGTTGCTTAGAATAACGCCCGGTTTGTCCATAGCCTGAAACCCGGGCAATGATGAGGCGGGGATTTACGTTCCAAAGTTCTTCCGGTCCTATTCCCCATTTCTCAAGAGTTCCGGGCCTAAAGTTCTCAACCAGCACGTCACTGGTGGAAATCAACGAAAACAGCAGCTCTTTACCTTTTTCGGAGCGAAGATCCAAAGTTATGAGCTTTTTGTTCCTGCTTTGGACCATCCACCATAAGGGGCGGCCTTGAGAGCGTTCTATTCCCCATTGGCGCAAGGGGTCATGATTTTTGGGATCCTCTATCTTTATAACCTCAGCCCCAAAATCAGCAAGTAGCCGACCTGCAAAAGGACCAGCTATCAGGCTCCCGAGTTCAATTACCCGAACTCCGGATAATGGAGAAGATGGTGATACCGATTTGTGCACCTCGTTGGTCAAGAATTTCCGCCCTTTTCCTTTGATCCACCAACAAGTGCAGATCCAGAGTTTCCGCCAGTGGTTACAGATGCGGTAGCTCCAGCCGCTGAAACTTTGACGTTTAGCCGACCCCCGATTCCTGAACATTCAGCCTCGACGATGCCACCGTCAAATATAGAACCCACTCCAGCGGGCGTACCTGTGGTAATTACGTCGCCGGGCAGCAGGGTAGTCACACTGGATGCATAGGCAATCAGTTCCGCAACCCCCCAGATCAGGTCTTTGGTATTGGCATGCTGCCTCAGCTCACCGTTCACCCAACACTTGAGGTCTACGTCAGCGGGATCCCCGAATTCGTCAGCAGTCACTATCCATGGACCCATAGGTGTAAAGGTTTCAAAGGATTTGCGGGTGGAGCGATCTTCTCCACCCCTCATTGTTATATCCAGCAAGGTGGAGTAGCCGAATACAAAATCAAGTGCCCTGTCCACACTTACATTGCGGGCCATCTTGCCGATTATGACAGCAAATTCTCCCTCTTGATCAAAGCGCCGATCATGATAGGGAAGCTGCAGGGTCCCCCCGGAGCCCACAAGTGATGAGGGTGCCTTCAGGAACAATCCGAGTCCGGAAACCTGAAAAGCCTGTTCCATTTCTTTTTGATGATCCACATAGTTGACCGGAGCCGCAAAAATCTTCGAGGGATCAGGAACCGGGGGATCGAGAACCACTTCTGCCAAGGGAACCGATGGACCCCGGGAAGACCCCACCAGTGACGACCAGTTGCCTTTCTGGATCAGGGTGCGCATCGGGCTATGGGCAAACTCTGAATTTTCGCCAATGCCAATCAGCTCCACGATATTTTCACCCTCGACACAACCGATCCGGCCGCAGTCAAAACTTGCCAAACGCAATTTATTTCCTTCCTAGTAATTCGCTTTGATTATCTAGACAGATCATCGTTGATCTAACGACGGTTCAGTCGAGCTGCTCTCGATAAAAGCCCAATGATCTAATAGCCGGCTCGTTTGAAAAAGTAAAAAACACTGCGTCGTTGGTCTTCGAATCATTTATATGGCGATACTTCTGCCACCCTGGTATGGCAATAACATCGTTCTTTTTCCAGTTCAACGTGGTGTCACCAACAATCGTGGTACCTTCCCCACGAATCACATGGGCGATGATCCCAGGAGTCTGCTGCCTTGGGCGCCCGGAAAATCCAGGCTTCAGGCGCTGGATTCTGCAAGACATGGTGGGCAGCACTGAGCCCCCGGTCCATGGATTCGAATACTCAAGCACCGTGCCGTCATATTCGCTTCCCTCGGCATGATCAGCAATAGCCTCAAGTGCTCTGTTAGTCTCAGTCCACGGGTAGTTTCCGATTGGACTATTGACTCTCGAAGGCTCACTCCACAGTGGGTTTAGCCTCCCGTGGATGAACTGCTTGGTAGAAAGACCCTCCGGGACTAGTGGCTTTTGCACCCCATCCGGATATTGCTCATAAAACCCGACCTCAAGCATGTTGACCAGCGGGAAATCAAGTCCATCAAGCCAAACCATGGGTTGATCTCCAGCGTGGTAGTGATCATGCCATTGCCAACCGGCAGTGAGGAGAAAATCGCCGGTGTTCATGGGCACCCGCTCTCCATCAACTGTGGTATATGCACCATGACCTTCGGTTATGAAACGGAATGCGTTGGCTGTATGTCGGTGCGCCGGCGCCTGTTCGCCCGGTAGCAGCACCTGGAATCCAGCAAATAACGAACCAAGAGTTGCCGGCGGATCCTGCAACTGTGGATTTACAAGCATGAGAACCCGTCTCTGTGCGTCTTCGATTGGCAAATGCTCGGCAAAATAGGATGCCAATGGACGCAACTTTTCATAGCTCCAGCAAAATGGAACTGCGGTGCTGTGCGGCTCATGAGAAAACATGCTCTTCAGATGATGCCAAAGCGGAGCCCCACCGCACCTGGCTAACTCATCATAGGCCTCTTTGTCACTGCTTATTTCGCTCACTAAAGACATGAAATTTCCCCCTATATTCTTACTAGCTTCTTAATCTCCAATAGCGGAATATGCGTACAACCAATCGACATCGCTAAAGTCCTCGTCCTGGCGCTTCTCCAATAAATAATTTCGCATCGCTGCCATTGTTCCCCCAATATGGAGAAACTCGCCAAATAAACGTGCTCGAATCTGCACCATTGAAGCCCTTGGGAAACGCTCCTGTTCGTAGTCAACAAAGGCCTTCCTGGCATCGGAATTCTTAGCCAAAGCTTTGGCCAGGACCACTGCATCTTCCATTGCCTGACAGGCACCCTGGGCAAGATACTGAAACATCGGATGGGCGGCATCACCCACAAGAGTTACATTTCCTTGACTCCAACCCGCATGTGGAGGTCGGTCAAACATCGTCCAGCGGCGCTCCCGGTTCATTAATTTGGCGCTGTTTGCCACGTGGGCGCATGTTTGAGCAAAAGTGGCATCGAGTTCTTCCGGGGTTCCCCACTCCTTTGCGCCCGCTTCGAAGTTGGCGCTATGAAACACCGCAACCTGATTGCATAGTTCACCACGGCGAACAGGGTACTGAACCAGGTGAAGTCCCGGCCCTATCCAGATCACCATGTCACTCAGCTCATCTGTACCCATAGCCTGTTTCACAGCATCGACCGAAACCGTACCCCTGTAGGCGACAAAACCGGTAGCAACCGGTTCCCCGTCGTCAATTAAATGTCGGCGAATCGTGGAATTGATCCCATCGGCACCAATCAACGCATTTGTACTGGCTACAGTACCGTCGCTGAAGCTGACCGCTATTTGCTCACCCTGATCCTCAATCCCAACCACGTGTTTTCCGGCCGACAGCTTTATAAGCGGCTCTTTTTCACATGCTTCAAATAACGCAGAATGCAGATCCGCCCGATGGGTGACGAAGTAGGGGAAGCCGTACCGTTGCACAAATGAAGGACCTACGGGAAGTGCTGTGAGCTCATTCCCATTCATAGCGTCCATGAGCATCAATCGCTTGGGGAAAAAGGCGTCTTCCATAACCCGGTCAAGCACTCCGAGCCAATTAAGGATTCTCGATGCATTTGGAGCTAATTGAAGACCTGCTCCAATCTCTCCAAAAGCTTCTGCTTGCTCCACAACGTGGCTGCCAATACCGTAGCGAGCCAAACTCAAAGCTGTAACAAGTCCACCGATTCCTCCGCCGACTACAAGAAATTTTTCATCAGCCAATCTTTTCCCCCCAAATACTCTCAGTACACTGACGAGTTGATTGGGCACAGTATCAAATAGCGATAAGAAAAATCAAGAACATGTGACAAATTTTATAATTTTTGGTTATTCTTGAGGATTATTGCATTCATTATCCTCATTTTTGCCCTACTGAGTTAAAAATGTTCCACCAAAAAAGACTTTTCCTGTATGGCTGAGTAACCGACTGGATTTGACGCAGTAATGACAACACGGATGTGACAGAAGGAAAACCAACCAAAAGTTGTGGGACCAAAAGTTGTGGGGACCTAACGAGTAGGATCGCGCCTAATATCCCTTGGCAGTCCCATCTAAATCAGGAACAACGAAAAAAATCATCGTTTAGATAGCTCCAAAGAAGGCTTTTTATCGCATCTTTCCAGACCTGGTGCCTTGTTTTAATGTTCCCCATACAATCAGGATTTGCGTTACTAAAAAAACAACCTAAAGCTCACATGGGGTTATAGGGAAAGATTCACTGTTACCAAGGGAGATATACGGTGTCACGGATCCAAATAGTCGAAGTTGCCGCACGCGACGGATTGCAAAACGAGTCAACCTACTTTGACACCGAATCGAAAATATCACTAGTGGAGCAGTGCTTTGAGGCTGGAATTGACAGATTGGAAGTCGCCAGCTTTGCCCATCCAAAAAAGGTTCCCCAAATGGCAGATGCTGAAGCGGTTATAGGTGGACTTTCACCCAAGACTTTGTCACGCTCAATAGGACTCGTTCTGAATCAGAGAGGGGTGGAAAGAGCCATAGATGCAAAAATACCGGAAATCAACTTCGTGGTTGTCGCCACCGACACATTTGCCAGGGCCAATCAAGGCAGCACCACTGCCGATTTAGTACAGACTTGGCTCGAAGTCTCAAGATCAGCAAAAAGTGCTGGAATCCGATGCTCAGTAGCCATTGCAGCTGCTTTTGGATGTCCATTTGAAGGTGAGGTTAACCCAAAACAGGTACTGGAACTGATTTCGAAGATCTTGGAAGGCAGTCCAGACGAAGTGGGGATTGCTGACACCATCGGTTCCGGGGTTCCCGCAGATGTTCAATACCTGGTATCGCAGTCAATTCGAATGCTTGGCGACGTACCGCTTCGCTGCCATTTCCACAATACCCGCAACACCGGAATTGCGAATGCCTACGTAGCTGCAAATGAAGGGGCGGCTGCACTTGATTCAAGTCTTGGCGGTATTGGTGGATGTCCATTTGCCCCCAGGGCCACCGGTAATATTCCAACAGAGGACGTCGTATGGATGCTGCAAAGAAGTGGCTTTACCGTAGAAGCCGAGCTCCCGAAGCTGATGGAGTCGTCAAAATGGCTGTCTCAAAAACTCGGCAAGGAAACACCGTCGCTTCTTTCGAGAGCAGGCGTATTTCCCCCCAAGAGTTGACACCCATCATCAATTCGTCGTCAAAAGAGGCTAATTCCGCGGGGTGATCTCTGACAAAGAATACTTCTTCGCTCATCGACTACTAGAACCACTGAATCAGGAAATCAAAAAAGAATCCAGGTAGTAAGGACATTTCCAAGTGAAAACTCAGCCCTGTAACCGCTCTCGATTAATACCGTCTATGCACAGCACATTTCTCACCTGGATAGTTACCATAGAGGCGATTTAGGAGGGACACGGGCGGACTGCGACAGCATTTGGCCGCTTTAGTGAGATCAACCCAAGAACATCCCAGTTCACCCGGATCGATAGATAGGTAATTTCACCGCGGCCTATACACATCGGATCGATGATCGATGCGTAATACGTGAACCGTCCGCGTTTCTACATCAATTTGGTACACGATACGATACGACCCTTTTCGTGCGGAATACAGCCCGAAAAGTTCTCGCTGAAGGGGATGCCCAATTTTCCGAGGATCTTGCAAAAGTGGACCCAACATAAACTCGGCGATTGCCGCAGCGAATTTCTCAGGTAGCTGCCCGAGCTTGCGCTCATCTGATGAAGCGACGGCAAGCTGCCAATTATTCAACGTTTCAAGTATTTTGAGCGTATAAATTCACCATCAACCGTATCACCCCGCGACACCTCCTCACGAGCCTCCTTAATCTCTCTAAGAGCATTTTTATCGGATATAATATCCAGTGTCTCCTCCAGTGCTTCAAGATCATCAGGACTTACAAGCACAGCAGTTGGTCGTCCATTCCGTGTAAGGGTCACACGGTCGTGCTGGTGCTCGACACGATCTACTATCTCGGAAAGATGAGCTTTTACGAAGGCCAAGGGTAAGGTTTCTGACATGACTATTATTATAGTCATGTACTTTACGGTTTGCACGAAAGTAGCAGAGTCATCTATCGCCTTAACCATGGGAAACGGATGAAAGATGGGCGGCTATTCACCAGCCTATTTCGTAAATTCCAAGTACGCCTGGGTCATATCCCATTCAATTTTTCTCTCATTTTCAAGTCACCCATATAACGCCACTTCCAACCGGCGTAAATTTCTCTGGTCGGTAACTTTTACAAAGATATTGCAACCTACCATTTGTTTTGCTGGCCCTATTGAGTCGTATCCAGCAGATCCCAGGCAGCACCGACGATGGTTTCGGAATCGATACCAAAATATTTATAGAGATCGGAAATTTCACCCACTTGGCCAAAATCCCGTACCCCGAGAGACGTTATCTGCACACCATGAATTCCAGAAAGAAAGCTCAGGGTGTGTGGATGCCCATCCATAACGCTAATAATTGGCGCTTTCCTCTCAACCGGGAAAAGAGTATCCAATATGGAAACATCTCCCTCACCAAACCCCTTGCGCGCTGCAAAGGCACGGAATATCAAATCAGCCGAAGTTAGACAAATAAGGTCAACACCAACTCCTGAGACAGAAAGCTGATCTGCTGCAGCAACTGCTTCAGGCATAACTGCACCCATTCCAACAATGGTTATCATTGGTTGTGATTTTGCTTCTATTAGACGGTAACCCCCGGCAAGCACTTGCCTTCTTCGAAGCTCTCTGTGATCGCCCCCAAGAGGAACATCGGCAAGGTGTTGGTCTATTGGGCGGGTGGTTAGGCGAAAGTATGAAGAGGTTCCATCGGGTCTTCCGAGCTGGCTCAGTGCGCTAAGTAAAGTCCACTCCAGATCCTGAGCGAAAGCCGGTTCCCAGGCAACACACCCCGGTTGCTCCAAACCGATCGATGGTGTGATTACCGATTGGTGAGCTCCACCTTCGGGTGCCAATGTCACTCCCGATGGAGTCCCTATCAAAATAGACTGTCCACCGGAATAGATCCCAAACGACCAGGGCTCCAAACTCCTACCCACAAATGGATCATAAATTGTTCCGATAGGGAAAAGAGTTTTCCCATAGCGTGACCAGGTGGCGCCCAGTTCGCCCAGCATTCCGACAAGATTTGTCTCCGCAATGCCAAGCTCCACATGCTGACCAGAGGGAGTCTCTCTCCAGTGAACTGCCACATCGCTTACGTCACCGAACCAATCATCTCTTTGTTCGACATTCCAGATTCCCACTTTATTTATCCAGCCACCAAGATTGGTAGATGATGCGACATCAGGACTCACCGTGACTATTCTCGATGCCACTTCCGGAGCAGCCCGACTGATACCAACTAAAAACCGTCCCAATGCCTGCTGAGTAGAAACTTTTCCCTTATAGGCTCCGCCAATTTCGACCGGGACTTCAATTTTCTCAGGCCCAGCCATAAGGGGCCGCTTAAGCCGTTCTGCAGCCCTGTGACATAGATCCGCCTCCTTTGAACCAGGCTCAAATTTGGACCAGGGATCCCTGGATTCAGTACCTAAGGAGTCGGCTAACTCCTCCCATTGAGCCTGAGTTAGAAGAGAAGAGTGATTGTCTGGATGACCCTCAGTTGGAAGGCTCCAAGCCTTGATGGTATAAGCGAAAATTACAGTCGGTCGGTCATGCGCACTATCGGCCAGCCTAAATGCGTCCAGAAGATCGGCTAAGTCATGACCCGCCAAATCACGAATCGCTCTGAAAACTTCGTCGTCATTGAGTTGATCGAGTATCCTGGCTATGATCTGCCTGTCTGGACCGTTGCCTGGAAGATTTTGTCGAATGACCTCAGCCGGACTCCTAAGCAGCCGCTGGTATTCCTCATTACTCATAGAGTCAATCCGGCGCTGTAAAGCTTCTCCTCCATCTCTCGAAAACAGCTCCCGAAGGAAACGCCCATACTTGACTTCAATCGTGTGCCAGCCGGCAGCTTCGAACATGGCTTTACGCCTTTTAATTTCAAAGTTGGGTACCACGCGGTCCAGCGATTGCCGATTGACATCGACAACCCATAGCAATTCACCCAGACGGCTGGTGATAGGATCCACCACCGCCTCCCAGATGGCCCCTTCGTCAAGTTCGGCGTCTCCGATTAGTGCAATGTGTCTACCGGTAGTCTGAGGTGCGAAGTGTCCAGAAAGATATCGTTGTGACAAAGCGCTCCAGATGGTCGCCGTTGCGCCAATGCCTACTGATCCTGTGGAAAAATCAACTATATCGGGGTCCTTGGTACGACTTGGATAGCTCTGAAGTCCATGAAATGAACGCAACCTTGTTAGATAACTTTGGTCCAGTTGACCGAGAAGATACTGAATCGCGTGAAGTACCGGAGCAGCGTGAGGCTTTACCGAAACCCTGTCCTCGGGTCTCAAGTGAGCAAAATAAAGTGCCGACATGATTGAAACCATCGAAGCTGACGAGGCCTGATGGCCGCCAATTTTTATTTCTGAATTAGATTCCCGGATCTTATTGGCATAATGAATCATGCTGGTTGCCAGCCAGAGGACCCTCCTTTGCACTCTGTCGAGCACCTCGAGAGAATCCGCGTCGGTTTGAACTGGAACGGTTGAAATCAAACTATTGCTCATAATCGACTTATATTAATCACTTTGCGACTATCCCACAACATTTACGAACTCTATGAAACTTTTACGCAATAAATGTTTTGTTTTAGGCTGTATTTGCTATAATTTCTTTCGTGAAAGACCTTCCAGAGGAGCTTGACGAAACCGATTTGGCCATACTCGGTCTTCTCTCCAAAAATGCCAGGCGAACGCTAGGCGATATAAGTGAACGTGTCGCACTATCAGTACCCGCTGTAAAACGAAGGATCGAAAGACTTGAACAGCTAAAAATCATTCTTGGTTACACTACCAAAATCGATCATGTAAAGATGGGGCGGCCGATTGAGGCTTTCACTGAACTGCGTTTTGCCGGAGACGTGAGGGTCGACGCAATTGCCTGCATTGCAGATGATATCCCTGAAGTTGAAGCGGTATTCACCATGGCAGGCGATCCGGATGCTCTGGCTTGGATCAGGGCACATGACGTCCAGCATCTCAAGTCGGTGATCGATAGACTTCGCAGTTCAGGCAGAGTTACTGGAACCAAGACCCTGATAGTGCTGGGCACCTCCACGCCTGAGAAAAAACGAGATTTCTGACCGGAATCAAGCTAATCTTGGCTGCAACGAAAAGTGAACAATTTCGGTTTTTAACGATAATTGTGGTATAAATCCTGGTTGGTTCAAGTTTATTGGGCAGCCTTTCACCACGTTTTGTTTTTTACCTTGAAGGCATAGCCTGTCAGTTCATGGACATTTGATATCCGAGTTACGAATAGTAAGAGGACGATAGTTGCTGAGAACCAACCATCAGAAACAAAGGAACCATATTGGCTGCCCAGTCTTCAACTAGGAAGGAACATAGATGAAGATTCAATCAATTAATACCCGCTATCTCAAAATCCCTCTTGGCGCCGCTCGAGGTGGTTCCGGAGCAACCGAGGTTGAAGTGATCATTGTGGAATTAGCTCTCAGTAGTGGAGTTGTGGGGACTGGTTTCACCTATGCACTGACGGGTGGGGGTAAAAGTATTTGGACAATGATTGAACAGGATTTCTCTAACCAACTGATTGGTTTAGAACTTCACGAATGGGATCGAAAGTGGCATGAATTTCACGAAAAAATACGCCGTCTTGGAAAGGCCAATGCACTGCCAGCCATCTCAGCCATTGATATTGCTATATGGGATTTGCGTGCAAAAGTACAGAATGTCCCCTTGTACTGCGTGTTAGGGGCATATAGGGATAAGGTGCCAGTTTATGGAAGTGGACGTGCCACACATGCCATGACCATAGAGCAGCTGATAGAGGGCGCCCTGAACTACAAAGATGAAGGATTTGGTGCAATCAAGTTACGAGCTGGTGCTCTCGGCGTCGAAAAAGATATTCAGAGAATAGCAAAAGTTCGGGAAGCTGTGGGTAGCGAACTAAAGATCATGGTGGATTGCAATGAACGTTTTACATACACTGACGCATTGTATTTTGGTCGACATCTTGAGGAACTCGATATCTATTGGCTGGAGGAGCCATTAGTGTCCGAGGACATATCAGGTCACAAGCGCCTATCAGAAAAACTCAACATAGCGATTGCCGTCGGAGAGCACCTGCATCAACGGTACGAGTTTGCACAGTACGCACAAAGTGGAGCTGCCTCTGTTCTCATGCCCGATGTACCCTTGGTGGGTGGATTTACCGAAGCTACAAGGATTTGTACGCTTGCAGAAACATTCGGTGCCTCGATCAGCCCTCACTTTCTCCCTGAGCTGCATATTCATTTAGCTGCGTCATCGCGCAGCTGCATTGCGATAGAACATTTTCCCCTTATCAATGACATTTTGGAAGAGGAATTAGTCATTGAAGATGGTTTTATGATTCCCCCTAACCGGCCTGGGCATGGAATCAAATGGGATTACGATGCCATAAGAAAGTTTGAAATATATTTCACCTAAACGTATTGGCCTGAAAATGACCATCATGAACAAATAAAGCTTTTCCAGCGACAATGAATGGAAAGCCGGAAATTCACGCGAAACCGGGCCCGTCATTTGACCGAGCAATTACTCAGTATCCAAAACAATGATTTCAAAACCAAAGCGCGCTAAGTGGGAGTGCAGAGAATTTATCCCCGAAACTAACTGCATGTTCGCCCAGATAAAACACAATACCAGCTTTGAACTGATCACCCAGTTTTTGCTCCAATTTGCGCAACCACTTGAAATCACCAGCCGCAACCGTTGAACTTGATTTTGTCTCTACTGCGAAGATATTTCCATCAGGAGTCTCAATTATCAGGTCAATTTCAGCGCCCTCCCTATCTCTCCAGTGAAACATTTCAATTCCTCCTCCAATCCAGCTCGACTGTTTCAAGATTTCGTTATGAACAAATGTTTCCACTAATTGCCCTCGCAGAGGAGAGATTGCTCCTGCCAAGGACCCAACATCGACCCCAGTTAAATGCGCGGCAATGCCAGTGTCGCAGAGATGGATTTTGGGAGTCCGAGTAACCTTGCCAAGTGGATTTCTAGACCAGGCAGAAAGCTCCCGGGTAAGATAGGTCATCTCAAACAGCGGCAGATATGAACTTACCGAGTGACGATCAATTCCTAAGGCCTGAGAAAGCTTGCTCTTTACTAGTTCATGAGCCGTTTCACCAGAAAGGTAACGAATTAGTCTGGTAAGATCAGTAGATTGCCGCAAATGAGAAAGTTCACGAATATCTCGCTGAGTCATAGTTCGGATATAGCTGTCAAACCAAGTTTGCCGTAGTTTCGAGGAGCTAAATCTCAATGGCTCAGGATAGCCACCGAGAATAATCCGCTCAAAGTAGGATTCCCGGTCTAATGTAGGATACTTTGGTTGCACCAGATTTGTAGCATCTTCAAGTAGCTGGGTCAAAAATCTATCTGATGTCCCAGTTATTTCACCTTGACTAAAGGGCCATACTTCAATTATCGCGACCCGACCAGCAAGCGACTCTGCGATTCCTGGAATCATAAGGAAATTGGCAGAACCACTAAGAACGAAGTGGATACGGTTATCGGGTTGATCTACCACCTGTTTTATTGCTCTAACAAGTGTGTCCCCGCCTCTCTGGACCTCATCGATATAGATAAACTTTGCATCACCACTGACAAAGGCAATTGGATCCGCTTTAGCCGCTGCTAACAATGTGTCGGAATCGAGACTGTAAAAGGATCCACCTGTTTTCTGATAGAGTTCCCGCAAAAGGGTAGTCTTACCCGATTGGCGGGGTCCGTTTATCAACGTAACCCGAAATCCATTAACCGATTCCCAAGCAGTGGCAGTTACTCGTCTTGTGACTAATCCTGAAATTAATGGCTGCTTATCCATAAACTCATTCTAACACTCCGGCATAGATATAATAACCACTTTGTCGGTATCTTTTTACAAGTAGATCACTGTCAAGTATTATTCTAAACAATGATACCTTCTGCTAGAATCCAGTTGTACAGGTATTCTATGATCCACTTACTCAATAGCCCAACTTATGGCTTTTCGAAAATATAGATATAAACTGTTACTTTGAAAGCTATCGTACGTAATACTCCAATTTGTAGCATTATTACTAACCATTTTGTTGGTACTATAACAACCAATCTATCGAACTCTTTGGCTCAATTTCCTTGACAACTTCTGCCGGAGGCTCTCTCAGTTGCAGCTATTACTCCCAGGTGCTCGCAGGAATAAGTACCCACCTTCGAATCCCATACCATGTAACCTTAATCGGCAAATACGGTGTAGCCCTAAATTGGATGGCGAACCGAGACAGCTAGAGTTGCACTCAACATGGCCGATAGTTTGAGGTATCTACGGGGTAATGCAGTTCTTGTAGATCGAGCCAGATTACAAACGAGTTGGCGACTTACTCTCTGGGATTGACCAAACCTTCGGCTACATCGGTCGGCTTATCGGCAATCTCCACAAGATTTGCACCGACCTTGGCAACCGCTAAGCAATAATTCCAGTAGGACCAAGATTTAGGACGAAACCATCCGGGTTCAGAGAGAAGAAGAATATCGCATTAAGGGGCTTCGCTGAACTTAATCACTAAACGTGGCTAGACAACATCATTACAAACCAAAACCTGCTCCAGTTGAACTAACCATTCAAAATGGCTATAGCTTCTGCCTTTAGCTTGGCCTTTATCGGTATATCCAGCCCACGCAGGTCACCATCTTCGAAATATGTAAGCGCTTTAACGGCCTCGGCAATGGGAAAATCCTGGCCAAATATCGACTGCGCACCGAAAAGACCATCCTTGAGCGTCACACCGCTATCCAACAGCACCGCAATATCTTTATAGTCCTTGGCCTCAGCCCGCTGTAAAATAACTTTGAGCTTATGCGAGAGCAGATCTAACCGCGAGGCAACCACCAGTACCTGGTCCTCAGTGACCTCTGCTGGCATGAGAGCTTTAGTTGAAATTCCAAAAAATGAAAGCTTCACTTCTTGCGATAGAACACTTAAGGTATTTACATCGTCTTGTACCACAATGCCGGTGGACACAACTGATAAGGCTTTTCGCAAACCGTCTTTGTCAAGCGGTGCCGGACCGAAAAAATCGAAATCAACTGACTGCCGATGCCCACAGTACAGTGCAACCGCTGTACCCCCATAAAGAACCATTCCCAGTTCCCTCGCCGGTCGGAGCTTCGGCCAAAGTGCCAGCTGAGGCGCAGGTAGTGTGGATAAATTCGGTGTAAAACTATGCACTAAATTTCCTTTTATGCATTGCCGGAGGATCAACATCAACCGGGACAACCCCTAAGCGATAATTCCAGTAGGACCAAGATTTGGGACGAAACCATCCGGGTTCAGCATGAAGAAGAATATCGCGTAAAGGGGCTTCTCCGAATAACGCAAGTATGGCGCACTCGTCGCTCCAGGTACCAATATCCATCACTTGTGCAATTAGACGCTCGGGGTGTTCTAAGGATTTTTCTACCGGTTGCCACCATATGTATCGTCCCAAGCGGACTAGCAAATCTCGCTGCTCCTGGTAGAGTTCCATAACTACAATTCTAGTAGTTTTTTACCTGGTTGTTGGCACTTTTTACACATCCTGCCGAGCATAAAGATTGGCAAGTTTTCACCTCCAAGGAACTCGAAATACTGTTTCATTCCTCCTG
>JAKBSX010000449.1 GCA_021844725.1 Actinomycetes bacterium
AGATCAGATTGAATACAGAGGGCTCGGCACCATTCACAATCTGTGCCTTTAGCATTTCGGCATATACCTGCGCTTCAGTCATGCCCGGTCTTGCGCTTTGGATCATGGCATCGACCGCCTTTCTTGCAATCTGAGCGGCGTTGGTTAATAGACTGATCTCTTCAGCGCTCTTTATCCGCCTCAGGTTCTGCAAAATGTCCGCCGCATCAATAATTCTTGCCTCAGGAAGCTCCTTATTTAACCCCTCCATCTCTGCCTGAAAAATCAAAGGTATGGTTACAAGAGTCGAGCTGAATGGGGCTATCCCGATGGTTGATTTCTCGAGTCCCCTGCTTCGAATTTCAGAGGCAACTTCAGCCACTCCTTGATTAATCCGAATGTCAGAGACCCACTCCTGGGTGCCCAGATATGGATTGGTCGGTCTCTGCATCTGAGGCTGGTTGCCGTTCCAAATGATCGGGTCTTCGTCAGCAAAAAACAGTGCATAGCCTCCGAAAACCGAACCAACCTGGGTCAGATAGCGGAGGTTCACCGCTCCCATGCCAAAAAAGCTGTCATTGGCTACAAGCACTATGACATCGATACCCAATCTGGCCATTTCAGAACGAACAGCGCTCCACCGCCGTTCTCTTTCATCGAGAGATAGCTGGGGCACATATTTCAAAAGCTCCCTGGTGGGACTAGCCCCTTCCGGAAAGCCAGGCCAAGCTGAATTACTCATTTCATCTCCTTAGTTTTCTCATTACACTGGACCTAAAAAATTGAAAATGTCTTTCAAATCCTCACCTACATTTAGCCCTTAGCCGTATTACTGATCGCTGCATCTGTGAAATAACCGCGGCTTTTACCTCGGATAGATGTAAGAAGCCGGATCTTTCTGATAATCGCTATATTCACCAGGGGCACTGATCCCCGGGATGCTGGGTATCCAGCTTTCGCTCAATAGTTCATCAGGATCGCCATATTTTTCAGCCACCTTGCGTACCCGGTCATCGTCAAGAGCTGTCAGCCTCCCATTTGAAACCAGAGTCAGAATTTCACCATCTACAGTTTCAAGTTCGAAGGTTGGAAAGAGGAGATGCACGTGCAAGTGGCCGTAGGCAAGGCCGCGTTCCGCTGCCCATGCCTCGTCAAATCCCCTCCAGAAGGTGCCGAATCCAAGATGTATTACACCTGAGCGGCGACGCTCCCATTCAAACCCGCCGGAACTCCACCACTCAATCGACTCGGCTCTTCTCACCTTTGGATGGCCGCCAATGGCCGCTTCCCACAGGTTGAACAAACCGGGACGCTCAAATCCTGGATATTTGGTCTCTTTGGTTTCCTCCACCTTTTCTGCCCAGGCCTCTCCGTACTGGCCGCCACCCTCAACACTTCGCACCTGACCATCCACTATCTCCAGGCTGATCTCTGGAAATGCTCTGCTGAAGTGAGAAGTGGTTCCTTTTACCACCCCCTGGGCGTCAGCATAAGGAAGGGGCGGGGTTGGATGCCCAAACAAATGCCCATACCACTTACTCGGTTCAGGCACCCAGCCGTGATGAGTCCCGTCCCAATAAGTCTCATTTAGGGAATAGGTTATGTCGGTGCCTTCCAAATCTGTCAAGTGCACCCTTGCGCCCTTGCCCTTATTCCAGATGCTGTCCCAAGTAATTTGGGAAGACACCGCAATTATCTCTGAGGGATAGGTCACGATTTCAGGGGAGAAATGATCCTTCGACATCCATGGAAATTGCTCGTAACGGAACGGGGTGGCTCCGGTTGGTCCACCCCGGCCATGAACCAAAAGGTCATAGCCCTCCCGTTCCGCAAGCTCTTCTATTTTGGGATCTCCCTCCCACCTGCGAGGGTGGTTTCGCCAGTGTTCGTAGCGGATTGCAACTTCCAGCTCGTCTGTTTCCGCAAATCTTCTATCAGGACCTGAATCTTTCCAAATAATGTCGACTCTGGCACCCCGGTCTCTAAGGGCCGCTACCAAAGCATCCACGATCTCCCGGTCATAAGCTCTATCGACAGCCACCAGCACCCTGTCTCCGGGCTTGGTACTTCCGTAGCCGATAGAACCCAGATGGGCGGATCGGCGCTCGGGAATGTCCATCAAATGCTTTGCGATTCTTATCAGTTCTTTTTCACTGTGAAATTCGCTAACCCCCAGGGCCCCAGCCGGGCGCTGCGGCACAATATCGGGATCTATAAGCGTTCCCTCGGAATGTTCATCACACATTGGTTTTCCTTTCTATAAAACAAGTTCCCAGACACAGACCTGGTAACCTCTTCTCGCAGATAAAAGATGCTCTGGTATACATGCCTTTCGGAGGAAGCGCTGGGCATTTGTCGGTTTCACGGACTGTTCTCACCCCGTAAGTTCACCTTGGTGCCCAAACCCATCTCCATGCACTTTGAATAGGCAATATTTGCAGCCACCAGGTCCCAGACAGCCAGGCCCTGGGACTCAAAGACAGTCAATCCATCCTTGCCATTCGACGTGAGATGGGTAAGAGCCGCTTTGAGCGAAACTACCTGGTCCCAAGAGACCACTCCGAGCTCCACAGCCTTTATCAGATCTCCGCATTCGAGCCGGGCCTGTTGGTAGTCATCGACAATGATCAGCTCTGCACTTCGAAGGATCTCCGGCTCAAGCTCCTGCTGGTCAGCTCTGTTCGCACCGACTGCATTTATAAGACAGGGTGCCTGAAGCCATGAACCTTGTAGAACAATTTCTTTGGCCGGTGTCACAGTGGAAATCACGTTGGAGTTTTCCGCCACACTTTGCGCACTCTGTGCCGCCACCACTTCAATTCCAAATTTCTCAGATGCTTTTTGAGAGAACTTCTTGCAACGTTCTTGATTAGGTGAATAAGCCCGGACACTGGCTAGCTGACCCAGTGAAGCCATGGCACCCAATTGGGTAAAAGCCTGCTTGCCGGTTCCTATCAGGCCAAGAGAAATTTTCTCCTGTGGCGAAAAATGCTTTGCCACTAACGCGGAAACTGCACCCGTGCGCCATCTGCCGAGAAAGTCACAGCTCATTACGGAAATAAGTTCTGCGCGGTCTGATTCATAGAGCATCACGGTCCCCTCCATCCCGGAGCCACGTCCTACTGCATAGGCCTTTAGACCCATTATGTTTTGCCCGGGAACAGTTGCCCCCATGTACTGAAAACTCGAATTCGGACTTATAAGTCGAACCCTTGGAGATGATTCCCAAACCTGGTTGCCAAGATACAGCGACTCAAGCGCAGTGATAAGCTCCGCCACATTATTTGATAGCGCAGTCTCTACCTCATCTTCAGCTAGCCAAAGAACCACTCGACTCACCCCCTAGATCCCGACTAACAAAACTGTCCATTAATACAGATTTGACAAATTCACACCACTGCGTCGATGTCACTTCTTAGTAACCGCCACCAAAAACGCCTTCAACCCGCGAGGGTGAAAAGCCCGTTGGCTAGACCAATATCTCTCCATCTTTGGCCACCACGTGCACACCATCTACAACCACCGTTACCTGATCTATGATGCCTTCCAGACGCAAAGTGCTGTTTACCACCCCTCTGTCCGCTCCATGGCCTATTCCAAGGTGCATTGCCCCATAGCGTTTTTTCTCACTCCTCATAGCCCCGGTGAGTGGCGGACAGCGTCTGTTGGTCCCAAGCGCAATCTCCCCACCGAGCTTCATGGTGTTCTCATCTCCGTAGGATTGCAGATAACGTCTGACTTCCCGAGCCTCTATGCCGCCTCGTATGTCAACCACAACGCCGTTTTCAACTTCGAGTGTCACTGGTTCCCGCCACTGACCTGCCGGGTGGTGGGCAGTCTGATCCCAGACAACAACCCCATTTGCAGTGCCGGGCTTCGGTTCAACATGAACTTCTCCA
>JAKBSX010000450.1 GCA_021844725.1 Actinomycetes bacterium
ACCAAGTACCACAATTACGATCAGAAGTTCTATAAGGGTGAAACCACCCTCTGTCTCCTCGGCAGCCCTGCGCTGCATTATCTTGCGGTAAGCTGAAAACATTATTCTACCTTTCATCGGTGGGCCTACCAATTGATCAGCGCAACGTGCTCTTTCTCAAGGTAATTCGACTCTTCCACACTATATACAACTATCGGCACCATTCGCATGATTCTTTAGCATTGATTTGTGGTTCTTTTTTGAAATCCGCAACTATCAAGTTTTGCTAGCTGGAGTGCACTTTTCTTACTTGGATAAGCCACTTTTATATTTAGCCTCAGCTAATTAAAGGTTGGTCCATATTGACTTGTTCCTTCAGCCGTGGTAACCGTGACGTAGTAAGAGGAGCTACTCGAAAGAGCGGGCCAGTTTGCGGTAATGGTTGTGGAGTTTACAACAGCTACACCAGTGGCTTGAATAATAGAGTTGCTGGAAAGATTGGTGTTTACAAACTGCACCGTTGCTCCGCCGACAAAGTTGGTACCTGTAATTGTTATTCCCGAGCCTCCGGAGCTAGATCCGGAAGTGGGGCTGATGGTTGTAACAGTGGGTGGAGTGTCATCAAATATCCAGGAATTTATGTTCATGCTTTCGCCGCAGGTGGTTGTGCACTGTGCGGTTGATATAGGTTCAATCGGGGATGGATAGTCGTCAAATGTCACCACCACATAAAGCAGCGGAGTTGTACCACATTGAGCTGCGGTGACGGTGCTCTGGCAGGCAAAAAAGGTGACCACCCTGGTTTTTGTGCTCAGTGGAGCCCATCGGGTGCTACACCAAACGTCGATATTTTGGTTGTTTAGCGAGACTTGAGAAGGGGTTGAATCTGAATTCCAGCAGGACTGAGGAGGAGATGCATTCAGCGTTTGCGGCATAAAGTTGTATCGGACTTTTTCGATCGCAAGTTCAACAGCGCTGTCTGCTGTCGACTGGCGGGACTGTGCCAATTTGAACTTAGATGCATTATTTAGATCATTCGTGGCCAGACTCGAAAGTGAAAGCACTATCAGACTGGAAACGATCATAAATACAAGTGCCAGAATAAGAGAACTCCCTGACTCATCAAGTATGCGGGATCTCCCTCCTAAGTCACCGAAGTGTTTGGAGAATTGTTGCGATGTTCTGGTTGTCTTAGCTTGGGATTTTCTGGTCATGCTTTACTCCCAGGTCACCTTGTGCGAATTGTGAGCTGTGAGTGGCAGCCCTTTTTGACTTGGTGAGGCAAGACCGCTGCTAGATGATCTGCCAGCGTTACAGTTGGTTACAAAATTGAGAGTTTGGATTACCGACTGACTTGAAACGGTTATTTGGCTGGCAGTATTTGCGATATTGGTCGAGTAAGCGGGGTCATCTACTACCACTGAGATGGTTGTGGAAACAGCCAGTGAATTTGTAACCGATATGTTTATAAGCTGAGGAGTAGTTGATCCGGTAGAGCACTGAGTTATGAAACTGGATCCATTCCAATACTCGATTGAGGTAATAGCTGCGCTATAGCCGGTTGGGACTCCAAAGTTCAGGCTTTGATATGTGGACGGTATTGCGCAGGAGGCAAACAGCGGGTTGGCCTGGAGTTCGATCTGGGACATGGTGTTTTCAGAGACGGTTCGCAGAACGGTGTCCAAGCTGACGAAGGTTCGGTGCTTGGCTGACGCAGTTATCGCAGTTGTGAACGCCACGAGAAACGATACAACGCAAAGGCTGATCACTACCAAGGTCACCAGAACTTCTAGCAGGGTATCGCCAGCCTCGGATTGTTTTTGATGTTTCTCGGTTAGAGCTTTGACGATTGAGTCTGGATGCAAAATGCGCTTGTTCATGGTGAATTTATGGTCAAGTTGATATTGTTGCCAAATGAAGCAGTTCCAGTCTCTAGAAACGTTGTAGTCACTGCGACGTTGCTTCCGGTTATTAGGGTGCCATAAGGGATGTAGATCCCGCCGGTGAGAGAAAGATTGGACGACACGTTGGTGTTATTGCCGATCGTTACGGTTCCGCCCTGTACAGAGTCCCATATCACCACTCCGTCATATCCGGAGAGCGAGGAGAGAGTGAAACTGTTGTTATTCCCTAAATTTACTGGGCCACTGCCGATATAAAGAAGGACATTGGATCCGTTAGCGGTGACATTATTTCCTGTGGTGAGCGGAGAGGTGCCATCGAATATGAATGCGCCGCTTGAAAAATTGACGGTAGCGTTGTTAGGAATTGAGAGACCCTGTTGGAACCAGTAGTTCCCGGTACCAGTGAAATCGATAACAACGTTGGAAGACGTTGAAAAGGAAGGCTGCGTTCCATAAATTCCCGACGGACACGAATAGGTGATAGTGGTGGTTCCACCAGAGGTGGTGGTTGCAGAGGTACAGGATTGATCGGACCCACTGGGATCACTTGGCGCTGTCAGATTACTGAAAGGATTGGAAAAATGGTTGTTGTAATATTCCGTGGAGGGATACGTTGCTTTGCTATTTGCTGCTATTGAATTCAGTTGTGTATCTCCAGTGATTACCGATGACGCGGTTATGGTTCCCCCGTTTGAAACTGTAACTGTATTTGGGCAAGTTGACTCCACCCCGAGTATTCCATTGCCAGTCCCTGAACCGGAATTGATAGTTATTGTGCCCTGGCCTGCTTGAAACGCATTGCAGGAAGTTGGGTCGAGGACCATAAAAGGAGCATATGGAGCTCCTCCGGTGGGAACTCCTCCACTCAGCGAAGTCCAAAGCCTGGGAGTTGCGCTCAAGCTGTAGCTGTAGTTGCTTGAGAGCTCCAGTACAGTTATTGTCACCGACGAGACCCCGGCAGCAGATATCCAGCCTGTCGATGAAGCACAGCTGGTCGCGGTGGTTGAGCAGGTCACCGTAGGAGCTGCCTGGTTGCCTGAAATATTGGTAACCAAAGTGGAGACGGTGTTCGGTGTTGAAAGATTGCCAAATGTGCATTCTTGCCGTACCAGATTATATGTGGTGGTTGTCCCGGAAATCGGACTGACAATGTAGGAGACTACCGTTTGGGAGGAATTCCATTCGAGTCCCAAAATTTGAGTGCCACTGCCGCACTCTGGAGAACTCGTCGGCTGGGTAGTCAGTTGTTCGGCGCTTTGTACGTCTTTTATGTAGTCGGCAGAGAGTATTTGCGAGTTTGCAGAATCTGTGATCCGATTTGAGGTGCTGGTATGGAGGGTGAATACCGAGAGTATTCCCATCGATATCGCACCTACCACCATCGGGAGGATGGCAACCACAATCAAGAGCTCTATCAGGGTAAATCCACGCTCGCTCCCACTGGGATCCGCAAGTTCGCTAGGGAGCCTTTTAAAATACCGCTCATTAGGCCGCGATTTTGCCGATCGGAAGGGTTTCATCCCACTTTGACCTGATTATAAATTCCATACATGGCTGAAATAAGCGCTACTGCCACAAAGCCGACTACCACTCCCATAATGATGATTATGGCGGGCTCAAAAAGCGAGGTTACCCGCTCCACTTTGGTGTCAAGTTCTTGGCTGTAGTACTCAGCTGCCACTTCGAGCTGCTGATCCAGAGTTCCAGTTTCTTCTCCCACTCTGAACATTTGCTTGGCCGCGCCCGGGAAAAGCCCGGTGCGTGCTATCGGAGCAGCAAGCCCTTGACCCTCCATCATTTCTTCCCTGATCAGTTCGAATGCATTTTTATACACTGCATTATTAGCGGACTCGGCTGTGACTGCCAAGGAACGGGGTAGATCCACACCGGCTTTTAGCAAAGAGGCCAGGATTCGACATGTTCTCTCGAGGATTGCAACCTGTGAAACGTCTCCTACTACTGGAAGTTTAAGTAACC
>JAKBSX010000451.1 GCA_021844725.1 Actinomycetes bacterium
CGACTTTCTCCTGAAAGAGGGTGTGCCGTGGGAGGCGCGAGTAGAATCCGAAGATTCTGGACTACTCGGAAAGAAAGACCTAAGCTCACAAATGTTCAAGCCTATGAAGAGCTGGCCGATATTCGAAGAACACCCGTCGAGCACCGAAGAGGGCTTTAATTCAGAATACGAAACTGCTAATGGCCGTTCGCGCAACATTATGGACACTTCTCGCGGGAATCTCTACACGGGCGAGCGCGGTTACTTCATGCCGGGCTACGACACAGGCGCATCTTACTCCGAGCTTCTAGGGCTCAACGAAGGTGGAAAGGTCAACATTGGCACGTGGGCGAACGGCGTGAATCCTTCCTTGTACGCGCGGTCAATCATAGCACGGAGAAACGCAAAGATAAGTGCGGGTGCGAACATGCGAAACTTTTCAGATTATTCTACGACAGTAATTAACCCAAACACTCTTTCGAATGTCGTTGATCCAACAATCACCCCGACAAAGTGGATAGGCAACAATCACAAGCTAGGATCGCCTTTGATTCCACAGATAGGGCAGGATCCAATTCTCATAGTTCCGACTGTCGACCTCAACGTGGTGCCTTCGTTGAATGTTAAGCCACAAAGCTCGCTTAATCTTTCCTCGAGTACGGCGCAGATTCAAACACCGATCTCGCAAGAGGATTTTCAACCCCAATATGCGTATGATTTCAACTTCGAGTACGACTTGCGATACGAAGAAGATAGTTTCAATACGTTTGCGTTCGTTCCCGATTGGGGTGATCGTAGAAAGAAGAAGAAACACAAAGGAAAGAAACACGAGATATTCAATTACAAGGAATTTGAGAATCCAGTCAATCCTAATCCACTGAAGAACTTTGGAAAGATACCGGTGCATCTCGGCGGGGTCCTCAAACTGAATTTCAACTACGAAAAAAGGAAGAGGAAAAAGTGAGAAGGCAGGGCGCGAGATCTGGGATAATCTTCCCGCTTCTCTTATCGGGCGTAATTCTATTCATAGTGCTCATGGCTTTTCTAGTGTTCACGCCAATGCTCTCGGGCTTTTTGAACGGCGCGGCGAACATTGCTGTAACTTTCGGATCATTCGTGTCAAATCCAGTGCTCTCGATGGAGCAAGGAATGTTTCTGATATTCGAGAGCGCAATGGTTATCATAGCAATTACCGCAGTAGTCTTTCTGGTCTTTAGCGCGCACAGGGATGAAGGCGTTGAATAGAAGAAAATCAGGACTCGCGACACAGATAGGCGTACTGATACTCGCACTCATCTCGTTCGGCGTCCTGTACACCGCACTAAATCAAGCGATCCAGACGACCGAAACGTTTACAACGACAAACTTTGGGAGCGGTGTCTTCAATCCTATCGATTATCTCACATTTGTAGAGCAGCTATGGTATATCTTCCCAATAATCGCTTGCGTAGTGTCAATATTTTGGTTGCTCAACCAAGCAAAGAGAAGGGCGAATCCGCCGGAGATTTCATACGAATGAAAAAAAGTGCGCTTGTTCTTCTAATCGTCCTAGCGCTGAGCTCGTTCGTTCCACTGCTTCCAGTGAAAGCGATAGGCGCGTGGCCGTCGCCAACGGACTTTGGTTCAAACTTTGATAACTTTGCTGCAGGTACCGTCAATCCATTCCCGTGGACATACACGAATGGAGCGACGAGCGGTTCTTATGGCAACGTAACTAATGCGGCGTCGAGATCGGCTCCTAATTCATATCAGGTTTACGTACCAGTCACAACGAGCTCGCCGCCTCCTTATTTCTCTGCCATTTTCAACGCAACCCGCCCCACTGCAAATGTGACAATATACGTTAGCATTAACGGCCACCCGTCATCGGGAACATTCAAGACTTGTCTCAAGATCGCATCAACTGCTCAAACATCTAGTATCTGCGAGATACCTGCGGCCGCATCGACTTGGTACAAAATTAGCCAAGTAGCGGCTGTTACGGCTGGCTCGACAGTCACAGTTTCGATGAACGTCTCAACTTCAAGTGCTTCAAGTCCAATAACATGGTATTTCGATGATTTCTCAATCATTGGCGCAGCAGCGTACACAAACTCGCAGGGAGGCCCGGCTTATAATTTCGAGCTGTATAATTCATCGTCAGCTTGCGGGACTTCTGCGTGTTGGTTCGACCCAAGCGGCTACACCGGCTCGACCTTGACAGTGTGCTACACGAGCCCGACTTGTTCAGGTGGTTCGAACGTCTCAACAACGTGGGCTAACGCACCAACAAATGGGCTTTCAGTTGCGGCCGCAAAGCTCACAAACATAGGATCGGCATCGCTTATTTCCGTATGGATAGGCAGCGTGTACGAACGCACTCTGATTCCTGATGGCAGCAACAATCTTGCCATGTACATTGACAACCCGAGCGCAGTGCTCGCATATTCCGTTTCAGTAATAGGACCCGCAGGAAACTCAACGGCGAACTTCCCCGCAGGGTCAGACATTTTCATACAGCAAGGGGGGCACAACATAACTTCGGGCTATCTAGGCTCTGCTCAAAACTTTCTCGCCTATCTCGTTCCCGGCGTGTACACAGTAGTCCTGGTAGATGGCACCTCGAAGAATACACAAACGGTTTCCTTCCCAGATGTTACGGGTTCGACTGTCACGGTGAACGTCTTTGGCGCGCCGATAACTTATGGATCAGGAATAGTCACAACTCAAGCATTCGGGGTGGTCTGGGCCTCAACTGCGTACGACTCACTCTCTCTCACCTATCAGGACACGGGCGGCACAACCACACAAGTCGGCATTGTGATCGACAAGACAAATTCATCTGGCACGTACGCCGTATACAAGAGCTACACAACCGAGTCGCCCACGAAGAGCCCGATCTTGTTCACGATAGGAATGCCCGTATCAAGCCCGAACCTCTCAAGGAACTATTCAACACAAATGTCAGTCACTGTCTACGCAACCTCGACGTTCGGAACCAATCAAACAATAGGAACGCAAGGGATACCAGTCGCACTCTGCTCATCCTGCTTCTTTCCTTCGGTGAATTTACCAACGGACGTACTCCAGCTCTCAACGATATTCACCTTTCTGACTTGGCAGAACTTGCTTGCGCTTTTGCTTGTGGTCGTTACTGCCGGATCATTCGGATTCGTGTCTGCAAAGTTTGGGTTCTTGGTTCTCGGGGCTGAAATAGATCTGTTAGTTGCAATGCAGTGGATGCCACCAAGCGCAATAATCGCATCACTCCCACTATTCGCCGTGACTGCCATAATGGTCGCAATGGGGAAGGGAAGACAATGAGAGCGTGGGTTATCCTCGTATTCGTGCTGATATTCAATGTCACGCTTTCGGCAGTCAACGCCGTACCGCTCTCTACGGGCTCGGGCAATCTCTTCTATTCTGCCAACGTCGCGCCTTACGGGAATAACGCTTCAAACATCCAGTCTTCGCTCGGTTGCACAACATATTCAAACGGAAGCATGGATTGCACTCCAGTCACGCCGAACGCCAACATACTCTCGATCGCAGGAGTCTTCGGAGACTTTATCGACGCACTACACATGCTAATACAGATAGCCGCGGGAGTGATCCTTCCATACTATTTCGTGCAGCACTATCTTGGGCTGATTGGAGTAGGAGGGACTTTCGCTGTCTCCTTAGCTGCTATCTTCAACATGGGGATGTGGGTCGATTACGGCGCTCTCTACATGTACTTCGTGTCTGCGAGAGACCCAGAAGGAATAAGCTAGTTTCATTGCCACCCACACGGCACAGATGTACGCCCAGCTTACATCTTCATTTGCATTCACCCAGAACGCCATGAAGTACGGAGTCAATCCCGTAAAGTAGGTCGTAATAAGAAAACCATGTGCGA
>JAKBSX010000452.1 GCA_021844725.1 Actinomycetes bacterium
TCAGTCTGATTGAGTCATATGGAGGATCTATGTAGACCAGGTCAATCTTGCCCCTCAGCGAAGGCAAGTTTGTTGACGGATCGCCCGTGAGCAGGGCTTGCATGGCCAAGAGATTATCACCATAGATTACTCGGTTCAGCCAACCGGGTCCGCCAGAATCTTTTGTAGGTTGGCCAAAGAAAGTAGTTAACCCACCCTTTGCTTTCGTAGGCAGGACGAGTTCATTTGTCTGAAGGGTAATCTTGTTTGTCTGTGAAAGACCATCCAGAATACGTTGAGCTTCCTTCTTTCCCCGTTCTAGTATTCTTGGAAGGTCCTGGATGAGAGATTTGGGTTCTGCAGTTGTTCGTTCACGCGACATCTTTTCTGCCTCCGTTTCCAAGAATGCTCCTCACTATCTATACAGAACGTGGAGATTAAGAGCTTAACTGAGATTCCGAGAGCGCATTGCCATGAATGTGCTTTCTCAGACCTCCTCTATCTGCCTTCTCCCACCTCTCTCAACTACCCGGTTTGGGCCAACTGTCCCCATCTAGTTCTGTCACGTTAGCTCGCTGAGTGGATTATGGAACGAGTCCTGACATCTCTCGAACAACCCGACCGAATCGATTTCCCGGTCTCACTCTAATTGGAGTTGTTCCGAAAGTCTCAAATCGTTTGTGCATATGCGATTCTACTATTCTCGTTAAGTATTTGCGTCTTGAATGAGTGATACTTATAATGAATTCACTTGCCCCCGAAGGAGGGAGAGCCCCATCGCAACCACTCTAGAAGCGATTAAGGCTGATGCGAAGACTGTTAGAGAAGTTCTCGACAAGAACAAGTACGAACTAGATGTATTTCAGCGCGAGTACAAATGGGAAAGGAAGCAAATCGAGCAATTGCTCGCAGACCTTGAAACGAAATTCTTCTCCAACTATCAGAAGGCCCACGAACGAAAGGACGTTCAGAAGTACTCAAAGTATTTTCTTGGTCCGATAATCATCAGCCTGAAAGAAGGCAATCGAACGATTATTGATGGCCAACAACGTCTCACTTCCATCACGCTGCTCCTAATCTATCTCAATAACATGCAGGAAGCGAAGTCCGAGAAGGTTCCGATCAACGATCTCATTTTCTCAGAGAAGTACGGAGAGAAATCGTTCAACATCCAGATTCCGGAGAGACGTGAATGCATTGAAGCTCTATTCAACGATCAATCCGATGGTTATGATTCGTCCAAGGCAGGGGAGTCGGTGAAGAACATCCTCGCTCGGTACCAAGACATAATCGAACTCTTTCCTGAGGAACTCAAGAACGACGCACTCCCATTCTTCATCGATTGGCTGATTGACAATATCACTTTCGTCGAGATCAAAACGTACACCGACGAAGATGGCTACACAATTTTCGAAACGATGAATGACAGAGGTCTCAACCTAACACCAACAGAGATGCTGAAAGGCTACCTGCTTTCGAATGTGGGTCCACCAGATCAGAAATTGGAACTAAACGACCTGTGGAAAGCTCGGGTGTTCGAACTCGACGAGCGTATCGGAGAGGACGAAGACCAAGAATTCTTCAGAGCTTGGTTGAGAGCGAAGTATGCACAGACAATCAGGCCTGGTAAAGCAGGAGCCGAGAATGAAGACTTCGAAAAAATCGCGACCCGTTTCCATCAATGGGTCAGGGACAACAAGGAGAATCTCGGCCTGAAGACAAGCACCGACTTCTATAATTTCATCCGGAAGAATTTTGATTTCTTTTCGACTCTCTATCTGGAAATCCATAAGGCTGCGATGGCGTTTGACAAACAACTCGAGTATGTCTACTATCTCGAGAAAGGGAGGTTCGCAAGGTCGTTCTATTTCCCGCTACTCTTGTCTACGGTAGAAATGGCGGACGACAGAGATGATGTCCGGAAGAAGTTCGCCCTCGTGTCGAGATTCCTTGAGACGTTCATGGTATTCAGGTCAGTCAACTTCAGGACCCTCTCCTACAGTTCAATCCGATACACAATGTTCAACATGATTAAGGAAATCAGAGGAAAGAGCGTAGACGAACTGCGAGATATCCTGAAAGAAAAGGTCAATGGCCTCGACAACAAGCTGGAGAACTTTGGTGATCTTAGATTACACGGAATGAATAAACGTTTCATTCACTTCTTGCTGGCGAGGCTCACGCGCCACATCGAAGAGAAATGTGGAGTAGCAAGCAACTTTGCAGATTATGTGAACCCTGACTTGGCGAGACCGTTCGAGATTGAACATGTCTGGTCCGACAGGTATGCCTTGCACAAGGATGAGTTCGACGACAGTGCCGATTTCGAGGAGTATAGAAACAAGATTGGAGCCTTGCTTCTCATACAGAAAGGCCCTAACCAATCCTATAACGACGACGACTATGAATCAAAATTGCCGTTATACTTTGGTCAGAACCTGCTCGCGAAATCTCTGTCGGAGAAATGCTATGAAAAGAATCCGGATTTCCTGAGATACGTTCGCGAATCAGGCCTGCACTTCAAACCACGCGACCACTTCAGGAAGAACGACATCTTGGAACGCCAAAAACTGTATCAAGAGATTTGCGAGGAAATCTGGAGCCTCAAAGGTTTCGACAATATTGCAGAAGGACGGACTTGATTTGCTCTACGCGTCAGGCCGTGGGTCGACCCAGACGGCGGTAAACTCCCCGCGACACAAACTCGATAAGTCCCAAATCTCGCAATATCTGTAACTGCTGCCTGATTTTCGGCCGAACAAAGTGGTTCTCAGGATGCTCAGCAGCAAGCTCTGCTTCGAAGGAATACAGGTTCTCGATTGTGAATGTCGAATAGAGTTGGTCAACGCAACGAAGGATATCTGCTAGCCAGCCGCGGGCTTGAGGTTTGGCTTCTAGGAGCCTGTTACTTTGCTTCCAGTGATTTAGAACCTGCATCTTTGGTCTGACAACACCATTCTTCACGACTTCTATTCTTCCGAGTGCTGGCACACTAATCAGGGAAATCATGCAACCCTGCCAACCGGCACGTCTGGCATTTGCACTTAGAGCCTTACGGGGGACCAGACTACGCGTCGTAATGAAGGCTCGGTGAACCAACTCTACATCTACGATGGCCCATTTGAAGGGATCGTATCGCAACAAGATCAACGATGGATAGGCATCCCTCATCACGCCATCTAATGCAGTATGATACTCCGAGTCCAGCACTGAATTACCAAATCTATTCCTGGAGGCCTTCAGCTGGAATCTCTCCTTGCACTCTGGTGAATGGAAGTCGTAGAGAGGCGTGTTAGTCGGGTATGGAGTTAGGCCAGCACCACATGAAGCACAGTAAAAGTTGTCGAGCGTCCACTTCTCGGTTGATACCCTCGCAATCTGAGAAGCACTTCTGTACGCCGTCTCCGGTACTAGTCGCAGGTCCATCTACAGGCCATGCAGGTAGAAGTTAGCTGTTGATCAAGGTTTGACCGCGGAAGCTACCATGATTGGACTTCGGATCAGGATGCTTTGCCCTTCTCTTCATCTCACTGAGTAGCACTCTGAAGTCAGCCGTGCTGGCGTGCTTCATCTCGCCCTGCAGGAAGGTCCCCCAGTGTTCAGGGTTCTCGATGAGTGGTAGTCTGTCTTTGACTACGGAGGCGTCAACTCTTCCCACCTGATTCAGCGGTTCAATCCTGACCCGCCATGGGTACAACTTATCTGGCCAGAGGCGTGTCCTGTCTTCGAATGGCTCGCTTGTGGCTCTGTACACTCCGCTGAATTGCTTCGCGCCGGCTATGTAGAAAGTGATGATATCGCCCACCCGAACGTTCTGGATTGTCCTCGTCTGTCTGTTGACTCCCCAGAGGCCGCTCGCTAGGCAGATCCTGTA
>JAKBSX010000453.1 GCA_021844725.1 Actinomycetes bacterium
ATATATTTGTGTGGGGACCCGTCTCACATGGAATCAGCGTCCTTTACAAGACGTTTTCCATGGGTATTGTCTTTTTGCTTTGGACCTACACGATTTTTTACGTGGACTACACGCCGACTTCAGGTCTGAGACGGGCAACATATATAGCATTTTCTCTGCTGATTCTGGGAGTCCTAGCGAGCGATTTGAAACTGCCAGGATTAAG
The DNA here is from genome assembly GCA_021844725.1 of Actinomycetes bacterium. The sequence goes on from JAKBSX010000453.1 coordinate 206, forward strand.
TGCGCTGGGAAATAGTTCGATCATCCACATGAATTTGCCACAGGGCTCCCTGCGTTGGCGGTCATTTAGCACTGAGCCCAGCATGTTCTCGGCTACTGCAGTAAGCCTCGGTCTGGCGTCGGCTTATTTAGCTAAAGGTCATGTATTTCGAGTTTTTACAGTTTTCCTCACACTTGTACTGCTCATTTTTTCGGGATCAAAGGGTGGCCTATTAGTGCTTGCTTTGAGTGGATTTGTCATATTATTCCTGAAAAAGCCTAGTCCAGTTCGTGCCATTGTGTATTTGACACTATGTACAAGTCTAGCTGCCGTAGCTGGCTTTCTGGTTTTGAGCCAACTCAACGCGGTAGATCTCGCTCTCTCAACGGTCACGATTGCCACGCGGCTTTCGCTGGCCGTTTGGACATGTATTGTCTTGATCCACCATCCATGGGGAGTTGGTTTGAGTGGTTTTTACGAGGCAATGACCATCTATCTTCCGCAATCGATGGATTGGCTACAGAGAATATCACCTGTTCCGTTAAATTTCAGTGAAGTACAGGAGTATGTTTATGGCACAGACGTTCCGCTTGATACAAAATGCTTTTTACTCGAATATCTCGTTAGCTTTGGAATTCCATTCTTAATTGCATACTTGGTATTTGCAAGGAGAATCTTGCGGGCTTTACTCGAACGAAAACAGAATATATTGCTGGTAGCTTCAGTGTTTCTATTAATTGGGTTTTCGACATATGTGAATGGACTTGCAATGTATGCAGCATTTTATGTTATGGGTCTGAGTTACCATGAATACATACTTCTGAAATCTCAGAGAATTATTACTGCAGGTGTGTAGAAGACAAAAGATATATATCTGTAATCTGTTACGCATTAATAACTACGTCAGTCTTCATAAACATCGCACTGGTTCGTTAATATAGAAACATACGATAGATATTTCATCAGTACGGTATAGCGGTCAGCACCAAATATTCGGAGCGCTAAGCGAAGCGTAGCATGAACCAAACGTATCCTGGTGTCAGTCTTCGAATAGGATTTTGAAGTGTATGCTTTCGAAGAATCGCTAACACTACTAAGAAACCTCTTGTCCTTGGCCCAAGCATAAAACCTTGACGAGCTACAAAACGGGTCTTCTCCCGCGAACCGTTCAATATTAGCCGCATAAATTGAGCGGGTGAGACGGTTAATCATTTGTCCATTGTCGAAAGCGCCAAAAGAATATTCGACGACACGTTGATCTCGAATGCCGTGCTGAATTAGCCGTTCACGATAATTTTCAAACAGCAGGCGCAAGTCCGGACGATTTTCCAGGGTAAACATCTCTGTATATTTTGAGATTCGCTTACCTCCATCCACAGAAATACCACTGAAATGAAAGAAAATTAGCGGACATGTTCCGTTTACAATATATTCTTCTTTCTCAATTGAAAGCAGTCTTTCGTGCAAGTTCCAATATGCCATGTTACATCCTTGATGTTTAAGAACATTAACACCGTCGAAGTAACAGGGAGCCAGGTTTATCCATTTTTGGTCAACGAACATGCCCGCACGCGGTTCGTTGTAGGCAATATTCAGGCAACGCTCTTCCCACCACGACAGGAATCGACCGGTTTCCGCACATGCTCTGACAGCAACGAAGCCAAGATTGAAAACGCCAGATACAAGATGCAGTAACTCTGATCTGCCATCACCTGGAGTCGGGGATAAAGCATGAGGAGTTAAAACGATCGAGCTCTCCGCTAGCGCGTCAAAGACCGGTGTGAGATCTCTATAAATTAAGATGTCTGGGTCGAGATAAACAACTTCGTCGATCCCGCGGTCCAGTAGAACTTTCAGAAAAGTTGGCTTGACGTTTGTATTGAGTTCTAGAATATCGTACTTGAATGCAACAGACTCGAAACATGGAATGCTAAGGTCTTCCACTAATACCAATTCAAACGCTTCATTGCGTAAATCGATGCTAGCAGGAAGGCTGTCAACCAAAAGAACGTAAAACCTGCAATCCGGATGAAACTGTAGAAAAGACTCGCAGAGTGTTCGCGCATAAGGAAGATAGTTGAAGGGAGATGATCGTGCATGCAGCCCGTTTCATAGTAGTTTTATCCATTGTCCACAATAAATATCTTGCCTCACCTGTTCCGTTGTTGCATGTAGGGGTACAATCCAATGCTACTTACAGAGGAACTCGCGGGCCAAGTCGATTGAAGATCGCATCGTAAATTCCACGCACCATATATCTGACCTTTGAAGCCTTATCTTGCTCCGCTAATAATATCTTGACTGTTTCAAATGCCATTCCCTTGAATTCTGCAATTGCCCATTCTCGATCCTTGGAAAAGTATCGTCTCATAAGAACCAGCCTGTTGCGGGTAATATAGTAACGACGTTTGGCGTTGTGGTTTGTTGTATAGAAGTTTTTATTAAAAATCTTATGCTGGGTAATGTGCCCAAGAGAATGCGCTAGGATGGCCTTTGGACACTCGATTACCTTGAAACCGGCTGCACGCATTCTCAAACAGTACTCTAGATCGACATAGTCGATAAAAAACGCATCTTCCATTGGCCCGCACGCCTGAAAGGTTTCTGCCTGCATCATCGAACCTGAAGTCATACAGGCAACAACATCCCCATTGGTATTTCTGTGTGTGGGCAACACAATACACAGGCGCGCATCCTCATACCGGGGAAACAGTATGCCTACTTTCGTGTGCGGGACAGCTTCTCTGTATGCCGACAGCATTTCTCCGATATAACCATCGCGAATCTGGCTGTCTTGGTCGAACGTGATGACCCAAGAAAATCCCATGGAGATGGCTTGCCGAATTCCAATATTCAGTGCGGTCGCAATGCCGAGGTTTTTATGGTTGTGGATGACTGTGCATGTCTCCATACGCTCGATATCGTTGAGGACGATGGGTGTGCGGGTCTGCAGGGTGTTATCAACGATAATGACATGCTCAACTTGCTCTAGTAGTAGTTTAACGTTTGTCAGAATCTGCTGCGTTGGGAAGTATGAAATCAAGACAGCACAAATTAAGGGACTTTCCATATTCATAATCGTACAATTTACGCGAAATGATTGCTTGTCGGCAAACATTCGAAACAGTTATTCTGGTGCTTTGCGTGAATGGCTAATCGTAGCCGCCGCTGGCTCGTGTATCACTAAGGATTCAAACTTCTTGGCGTGATTCTTCGAAAGCTTTGCTATAAGCGCCTTACAAAATTCGACAGCGGAGATAGGCATTGAACGAGCTAAACCGATACGGGTGACTGTAGAAAGAAGAAACTGTGAGGCCAGCAATAATCTTCCTTCCCTCAGTGCACCAACGCCGTGAATTCTAAAGTTCCTGAAGATCGCTTCGTCCCGCCACTCAGCCGGGCATAATTGTGTTAGCGCTTGTTCAACCATCATAAATTGCCGCTCTATGTTTCTGAAGCTGTTCGTCTGATGTTGTCGATAAAAACAAGCCATTATCTCCGGATGAAACCCGAAGTCTTGCCCGACATCATGAAAGCGAGAAAACATTCGGAGGAACAAGGAGAAGTCATCTACAACAATATCTTCTCTCCATCCTCCAATAGCGTTCAGGGTTGATGTTTTGAACACCGTAGCCTGGAGCAGTATTGGTTGAGGATAGT